>JABMPI010000636.1 GCA_013203755.1 Bacteroidota bacterium | reverse complement strand
GGCGCCAGTCATTCCAATGTTCGAGGGTTTTACCTCATTGTTTTTATAGATAAAATTGTAATCGTTTGATTTATCGGTGGCATAATATATTTTCCCACCAATATCCGGGGTCATGCATAATTTTATGTACTCATTCTCGAGTATTAAAGCTTTCCAGGCTTGTTCTACCTTTTCGTTGGAAATTACGTCGTTTAGTGCATAAGGGTAAATTACTTTTCTTGCTCCCTGAAAACTCTCTCCAGTGTAAAATATTGGTGCTTTTTCCCCTGGTTCCACTTTATAGGTTGGCAGTGTCCATGATTCTTCAGAAAGTTTGACAGCGTTTTGTGCAAAAGATAAAACGCTAAATCCAGTGATTAATACAATTAAAAATAAAACTTTAGCCGATTTCATATGAATTAGTTTTTTAGGTACTTATTGTCTTTAGGAATGATCTGTTCCCATTTGTCTTTCCCTTTTTTAAACGGAGGCGGAAAATCTTTTGCCTCATTTTCCCAAATCGCTTTTAGTTCGGAAAAAACACCTGGTTTTTCAGCAATCAATTCAATTTCTTCTCCCGGGTCAGAATTTATATTGTACATTTCATAAAAACCAGATTTCCCGTCAGGAATATCTTTGTACAAGCCCTCTTTTGTTTCTGAAATAAAACGCAAAGCATAGTTATCTTTTACAACCACCCAGGCATAGGGTGCCATTTCACGCGATTTCAGTGGTGGATTAAATGCTGAACGGCTCATAAATCCCCAGGCACGAGCATGTATTCCAGACCATGTTAAATAATCATGCACCGGTTTATTCGATTTATTTTTCAAATACGGCAGTAAACTTTTCCCATCAATATTTTCTGGATATTCTAATCCTGAAGCATCTAAAACGGTGGGTAGAATATCGAGAGCCGAAACCAATTGTGTGTTTCTAACAGGATTTGAAACTCCTTTGGGCCAATAAAAAAACAAGGGAACTTTTATACCGCCCAATAAATACATTCCTTTGTGACCACGATAAGGCGCATTGCCAGGCATAGTTGAACGGCCCCCAATTGAACCACCGTTGTCAGATGTAAAAACCATAATTGTATTTTCAGCTAAACCTTTTTCTTTCAAATAGTTTTCGAGCCTTCTCACATTTTCATCAACTGCAAATACATGGGCATAAAAATTATTTAGAATGAAAGACTCCGAATCAAATTTATTGTAATACTGTTCTGGTGCTTTTGGATCGAGTGGTGCATGAACCGCATGAAAATGGAGTTGCACATAAAATGGTTTTTCTTTTTCTATACTTTCTTCGATAAAATCCAATGCTAAATCAGTAAATAATCAGTGTTGTATTTTGGATTTTTACCGGCGTGTTCAAAACCATCCCAAACATTAGTAGCATTGTAAAACGGGCTTTCCCACATATTATAACCATAATAATAATCGAATCCGTTATTTAGGGCATGATGTTCCGGAATTATAGATCCCGCGTATCCATTTTCATTTAAGTCTTTTTGAATTTTTGGGAATTTATTTATTGAAGGATAAATACCTGCCGAATCTTTGACTCCGTGTTCTTTCATGAATTTTGGAATCATGCTTTGGTCACGGCTGCCGATGTGCCATTTGCCAATGTGTGCTGTTGCATAACCAGCATTGTGAAGATTTTCAACCAGTAAGCTACCAGGTTTTGGGCCATGAGCCTCGCAATCTATGTTACGATAAATTCCCCAACGATTTTGTTGTACTCCGGTTGCAATCCCGATTCTTGATGGTGCACATAAATTTGACGATGCAAAAGCATTAGTAAAAATTACTCCCTCTTTTGCCATTCGCGAAAGCGTGGGTGTAGCTCGGCGCGAAAAATCAAGTGCTTGTTCAGGTGAATAATCACCATTTTCCAAAGTGTATTTTAAAAATAGTGGATCGTAGTCTTCTTTTGAAATTTGTTCGCTATTGTAGGCAATTTGCGAATAGCCAAAATCGTCGAGCATTATAAAAATGATGTTTGGTTTTTCAAATTCTTCCTTTTTTGAAAAGGTACAGGAAACCAGAAAAAAAATCAGTATTAGAATCGTTGGTTTTATTTTCATAATCAAAAGTATAACATCAATTTCTTTTTTACACCATGTTTTAGCCTATGGTAAAAATAGACTTCTACACGTGGTAAAAAGTCATTCAAATTCGTGAATCCCAATTGTTATTTTTCCATCTAAAGTATTCCCAAACAGATCTTTTCCACCATTATTTTTTATTGAGATTCCCTTGTCTTTTAAAGGTGAAAACTTTGTTAACATGAAATCTTTCAATACTTCAAATCCTGCTCCACGAGCGGTTACATCTACAAACAGTGGGTCGTCAAAAATAGCAGCCGAGTCTTCAGGAAGATTCTCAAATTCTCCATAAAAACAGTTATTGGTAAAGCTTGTATTTTTGTCCTTTTCAAAAGAGAAATCTGCTTTTTCATTCACATAAAAAAGATTGTTTGAAAGACTGGTATTTTCAGGCCACGGTCCACCCCAGTTATCCATTTCAACAATGGTTCGGTCATTTTCTTTTAATGGTTTTTCCGGAATTATAAATACATTGTTATAAATCTGCGTATTTTCTACCGGCCCGGAAATGTGCATTGTCGGTGCAAACCAACTTCTTTGAGTTGTTTCATACGGACGAATTCCGTCGTTTAGACTAACGTTGTAGCGGACAATTGTGTTAGTAGTTCCAATATTACGGTCGGTGTGGACATTGCTTCCATTGTTACACACCAATAAAAAACCGCCATAATTATCGTGACTGTAATTGTACTGAATGATTGTGTTTTGGCAGTTCCAGTCCGAGTCGAAACCCTGTCCATCCCATTTGGCTTTATGTCCCGACACTTCATTAAACTGAATAATTGTATTATCGGCACTCCATGGCCAAATTCCAGCTGCGGCTTCTTTGTGCGATAAAATATCGGGGCAATCCCGCATAACATTGTGCTCAATAATTGCCCCATCGGTACCAATCGGCACAATTCCATCTCCCGGAATTTGCTCCAACAAATTATTTCGGATAACCACCTCCAAACTCGGATGCCAGTCTTTTCGATTGGTGTAACCACGAGAATTTATACCATTTCTACCGCAATGGTGCAAATGGCAGTTTGTAATCTGCAAATCTATAAACCGGGTTTTAACTGAATCGCCACTATTTTGCCATAGAATTGCACTTCCTCCGCCATTGCTTTTAACCAGACCCCCATTTACATGGTGAATCTCCAAACTATCTAAAACAATGTGATGGCAATCGCCAAAATCTTCTGCAGAAACAATCACTCCACGTCGTTTTGTAGCACGTTCTTTTCCGGTGTTTGTAATTTCCAGATTTCGGATTTCCCAATATTCTATATTATGCAAAAGAAGCGTATGTAGTTTTTCACCCTTGCCATTGATTGCAGGATTTACCCCTACCCCGTATTTATTTATTAAAATTGGGTCTTCTGCTGTTCCACTTCCTTTTAGTTCAACCTGACCACTCCAACTTCCTCCTGCTTTAAAAAGAATTTCATCGCCAGCCTGAAAAATAGTTTCATTTACTTTTTCAAGACTTACCCAGGCTGATTTTGGAGAGTGCCCTGAATTTGAATCATCACCTTTTTTTGCATCGATGTAATAGCTATTTTCATTTGAACACGAAAAAAATACAATTACAAATAACAGAATAATTAGTTGTCTCATGGTTCCGTTTTTTCTATAAAATTATCAAAATAAAAAATAAGGAAGGCAGCATTACACCACCTTCCTTCAAACTAACTAAACTAAACTACATAAATCTAGAAATTAATCAATTCTCTTCAATTTATTAAGACAACAACTTTTACTCCAGGTTTGGATTAATTAATATTTCGCTAATAGGTATTGGTGCAAAATAATCCTCTTTTGTTGGAGGATTCAGAATTAGAAGTTCCCATTCATGTCTGTCCTGAGCCGCTGCTTCTACTCTTTCCAAACGTACAAGGTCATACCATCTGGCGGCATTTATCTCGCCTCCGGCAAACTCCCAGGCTCGTTCCATTACTACCGAATCTCTAAAGGCTACATTAGAAAGTCCCGATGACATTTCTGACAATCCTGCTCTGATTCGAACTGCATTTAGAGCATCATACGCCGACTGGTCAGGAGAAGAAGCCATAGCTTGTGCTTCGGCATAAATCAATAATACTTCGGCATATCTTATTACCATATTTGTACGACCTGACCACCAATCGATATAAATCCACGGTTCATCCGGATTGTAGCCTTCAATTTGTTGCATTTTTTTGTAATAAGGATGTTTTTGAACTCCCTCGGTCCAATGCCAGGTTGTTTCCGCATTTGGTTTTATTACCGTTTGGAATGTAGCATCTTTTCGAGGTCCTTCCGGGAATTTGTTGAAGAAATTAATTTCAGCAAAATAATCGTCCCAACCTCCTTCTTCTTCAGGTTTACAAGCCACTGGAGCCCACATATTTCCATTTTCCGCAGTCCAGCCAGGGGTTTTTTGGTTATAAATCAAACCAAAAACAGTTTCATCATTAAACTTTTCCGGAGTCCATAAATCAGCAAAATCATCTAAAAGACGATATCCATAAGTACCTGCATTATCAATAACTTCTTTTGCTTTTTGGGCAGCAAGTGCATATTTCGATTCATCATTTACAGGATAACCGGTCATCTGTAGGTAAACAGAGGCCAACTGAGCTTTTGCTGATCCTTTTGTTGGAGCAACCCCATCTTTTAGACCCGACCAACTGTTAGGTAAAAACTCTTCTGCTATTTTAAGATCTTCTATTATAAGCGCATAAACATCTTGAGGACTTGATTTTACAGCTTCAAAATCAACTTCCAATTGTGTAATCAGCGGAATTTCATTAAACACACGTACCAACCAGAAATAACTTAGTGCCCTCATAAAATAAGCTTGTCCGGCAGCAAATTTGCGTTCTTCTTCGGTCGCTTTTTCTGCATCTTCATAATTTACAATAATGTTATTAGCCGCGAGAATCGCGCTATAGGGTTTGTCGTAATACACCCATGGATTGGTATTGGTTGCAGAAAACGTATCGTATTCCCTAAAAGGTCCTTTGTTACTTCCTGCTCTTGTGGTTATATCATCAGCTCCCATAAGTGCTGTGCAAGTTTGACTTGCCCTAAAAATTCCATTTACCCTGTTGTATAAAGCTGTAACTCCTAGTTCAAGGTCTTGTCCGTTTTGAAAAAAGCCCTTTGTAGTTAGTTGCCCTTTAGGCTCTTCCTCTAAAAAATCTTCAGAACAAGAGACGAACAAGCTAACAAAAAGCAAAAATATAATGTATTTATTCATGTCTGTTTTGTTTTAAAAATTTAGTGTCAAACCTATTGTATATGATTTGGCGGTTGGATACGATCCCAGATCTAAACCTTGATCGATATCACTTTTTCCAGTAGATGAAACCTCCGGATCAAACCCTTTATAATCGGTAAAAGTAAGAAGGTTCTGTCCACTTAATACAATTCGTAAATCGCCAATTTTTAACTTTTCTTTCGGAATAGAATAAGCCAAACTGATGTTTCTTAGTTTCACATAACTACCGTCTTGAACCCATTTAGAAGAATTAATATAGTCGGTATTACTGGTACTTCCAATTTTTGGCCAAATGGTGTTCGTATTTGATTCTGTCCAGGTATTTTTTGCATCTTCGAGAGTTATCGCCCGGGCATCGCCAACTGCAGCTCCTGCACCAGCATAGCCAAGGTTTATTACATCTCGCCCGTGAACTCCTTCGATCATAATATTTAGATCAAAATCTTTATACGAAAATGAATTATTCAAACCCCAATTGAAGTCAGGCAAACCTTTTCCTATTATTTTCTGATCTCCTCCATCAATAATATAATTTCCATCCAAATCCTCATATTTGGAATCACCTGGTACATTACCATACTTTAATGCTTCTGATGCTTCCTCTTGTTGCCAGATGCCCAAGAAATTATATCCATATAAACTTCCCAGCGATTCTCCAGGTTTAACAATAAAAACCTTGCTACTTAAAAAACCACTTGCATAGTTTCCACCCGGAAAGATCTGCTCTTCATCGCCAATTGATAAAACTTTATTATTCAATTTTGAATAATTTAAAGCAGCATTCCAGCTAAAATCAGATTTCCGGATTATATCACCACCAATTGCCAATTCAATACCTTTGTTCTCTATCTCTCCGATATTTGAAATAATTGAACCTCCGCCATTGTATGCAGGTAGTGCTTTTGCCTGAAGCAAACCATCGGTATTCTTTTGAAAGTAATCAGCCGTAACGTTCAATCTTCCATTAAACATCGACAGATCGGCGCCAATATTAATTTGAGTTGTTTCTTCCCATATTAAGTCAGGATTTGGAGCTCCACTCGGCATATAACCTGTTAATAAATTGGGGGTTCCGTAAGAATATGCTTTTGGTGTTAATAAAGCAAGAGTTGCATATGGGGCAATTGCCTGACTACCTGTAATTCCCCAACTTGCACGTAATTTTAAGTTATCAATATTATCGGCACTTTGCATAAACGATTCTTCACTAATTCTCCAACCAAGAGCAAGCGAAGGAAAAGAACTGTATTTATTGGAATCCTGAAATTTTGAAGAGCCATCCATCCTAAAGGTTGCGGTTAACAAATATTTATCTCTTAACGAGTAGGTTGCACGACCAAGATAAGACCTAAGTGACGATTGTCTCCAGTAAGAACCAATTGCGGCTGAAGCATTCAATGCTAGATTATGATACCCAACTGTTTCTGTGGCCAAATTACTACCATTCGCATTAAATCCTTTAGTTGTATTTTGCGATTGCTCAAAGCCAGCCATTACTGATATACGATGAACATCGTTAAAAGTGTTCTTATACGTTAAAAAGTTAGTGAATTGCCAAAAGAAATTACCATTATAAGACCTGGACGAACCAGTTGTGGGACTAACAAATTGATTTGTAAAAGTGGCTCGCTCCGTTTTAATTTCGTCGGCACCAAGTATGGCACTATAAGTTAACTTATCTGTTATTTTATAGTCGATTTTAGAGTTAGCAAGTAATGCCGTAGCAAATAAATCGTTCTGACGTTCGGTTGCAACCATAAACGGGTTAAGCCCGATTGAGCTATATTGGTCTGTTTTATTGTATGAACCATCTTCGTTAAATACCGGCTCGGTAGGCGACCAGATTAATGATTGCCATATTGTACTTCCTTTAGATGCTGCATTATCATTCGTATTGTTTCTTTCGGTTTTAGAAACAGAAAGGTTTAATGAAACATTTAGCTTGTCATTTATTTTTGTATCAATATTCGAACGTAAGTTATATTTCTGGTAACCTGTATTTCTAACTAGTCCATCCTGATCAACCAGACTTCCCGATAAAAAATATTTCAATTTTTCGTTACCACCTGTTATGCTTAATTGGGTATTACTTGTCATTCCATTTTGAAATACCTGATCCTGCCAGTCAGTATCAGCACTTGGGCCTGTCAAAGTAATGTCATTCAAAGTCACAAAATCGGCGGCATTAAGCATATCATAGCGATTGGCAACCTGATCCAAAGAGTAATTTGTAGATATTTGAATGCGTGGTATATCGGAATTACCTGTTTTGGTAGTAATAACAATAACGCCATTTGCACCTCTTGAACCGTAAATAGCTGTTGAAGATGCATCTTTAAGAATATCGAGTGATGCAA
Source organism: Bacteroidota bacterium (assembly GCA_013203755.1). Classification (GTDB taxonomy): domain Bacteria; phylum Bacteroidota; class Bacteroidia; order Bacteroidales; family Prolixibacteraceae; genus Draconibacterium. The sequence goes on along the minus strand of JABMPI010000636.1, from coordinate 27,805 downwards.
TATCGTTTGGATTGATATCATTCAGCCCAATATTAACAGCTACACCATCTAAAACGATTAATGGGTTGTTATTCCCTAACATTGAATTACCTCCTCGAATTCTGATTTTAGAACTTGCACCGGGCGAACCTGAATTACTGGTAATTGCTAAACCGGCCACTCTACCTTGCATTGATTGGGCAATATCAGTTGAAGGAAGATCTTTGAATACAGTAGTACTAACTCTGGCAGATGCACCACTAATATCCATCCTTTTCATAGTACCATAGCCAACTGCTATCACCTCTTCAAGACCAATTGCATCAGCCAACATAGTTATGTCAACGGAAGTTTGATTTCCAACAAGAAGCTCTTGAGTGGTCATCCCTACAAATGAAAACACCAAAGCACTTTCGGAGGTAACATTGTTTAAGTTGAATTCTCCGTTAAAGTTAGTTACTGTACCACTTGTAGTACCTTTAATTATTACTGTTACTCCCGGAAGTGGTTCTCTCTGCGCATCGGTGACTTTTCCGGTAATCGATTTTTGCTGAGTAACTGAAGATAACAAACTACTTGCCTCACCACCGCGATGTACCACTATTAAGCGGTCGTTTACAGTATAGGCAATGTCGGTTCCTTCAAGAACCTCGTTTAGTATTCTTTCAACTTTTTGATTTTTAGATTCAACATCCACTTTTTTGCTTAAATCAATCTGCTTTAAGTTGTAGATGAATGAGAATTCCGACTGGTCTTCAATTAACTCGAAGACCTTTTCAAGTGTTAAGTTTTGCCCTGAAATATTTAGCTTTGCACTCTGAGCGTAACTCGAAGCGGAAACCTGAAATAAGGCAACAAACATAAACAAACAGATTAGTTTCATAGTTCGATAAATTTTGGGAAGGTTGACAAATGAGCCACTACTTCCACGAATTCGTTTTTTTTTCATAAATTTGAAATGTTAATACGATGATTAATAATTATTGATTATCGAAGGTGGTTTGTCCTAGCCGACATTCCACCTTTTCTTTTTTTACATAGGCTGATATATAATTTTAAATTCTCTAAATCCTTGTTTTTTATAATTAATTGGGGAGGTCAATTTTAAGGCATCCAATACCTGCCAAATGGATTCCTGGTTTTTGAATCGTCCGCTATATTCCATCTCTTCAAGTTCCGGTGCTGAATAGGTCAGGGTTACATCGTACCATCGTTCCAGGCGTTTTATCAATTCAGGGAAAGCAGTTTCTTTAAAACAAAATTCTCCGTCTTTCCATGCAAAAGCTGTCTCTACTTCAGTTTCTGAAATATGATATTTTCTATTCTCCCTATTAATATTCAATTTTTCACCCGGAGATACATCCACCAACTCATCCTTACCTGAAAACTGAATTCCAACTTTACCTTCGGCAAGTGTAAGCGATGAATAATTATTATCGGTATAACTACAGACATTAAACTGTGTACCGCTTACGTGCACATTAAAATCGGAAGTTTTTACAATAAAGGGATGATTCTTATCTGATTTCACCTTGAAGAACGCTTCCCCGCTTAAGGTAACTTCCCGTTGTTTTGAGTTAAATGTAGCGGGATAGGTAATTTCTGAACCGGAATTTAGTACGACTTGGCTTCCGTCAGCCAGCATTACTTCCGAGCGCGATCCCAGTGGAACTTTAAAAGTAACCATGCTATTGTCAGTTCCTAATTGAGTATTCAATAAAACTATTGATACCAGACCAACAACGAATACTGCTGCAACACTTGCAACCCGCTTCCATAATTGGATAACTTTTTGTGATTGATTATTTTTTGTTGCCTGTTGTTTATAAAAATGAAATAATGCCTGGTGTGCGCGGTCCTCTTTTTTCAACGATGCATCCCAAACATCCTTAATACGATAAAAAAGCTTTTTATTCGCCTCCGATGTATCTATCCAACTCAATAATTCATTCCGCTCGCTAACATTACATTCACCGTTTAAATAACGTGCAATAAGTTGTTCAATATCTTTAATCTGACTCATCCTTTTTTGTTGTGTAGTATTATCAATACAACTCAACTCAAAAAACTACGTCACTAAAAATTATTTTTTTTCTCTTTTCTAACAGACAGATTAAATAAAATGAAGATTTGTTTATCGGATAGTATTTCGCGAAGTTTGTTTAATGCTCTAAACAAACGGGTTTCAACCGTTCTTCCCGGGATTTTCAATTGTTCTGCAACCTGTTTATTTTTTAATCCTTCAAATCTACTAAGCTGAATTATTTCCTTATAATTGTCTGATAAAGAATCTATGGCAGCATATATCTTTTCAAGATCTTCTTTTTCAATAAGCGATTTTTCACCACTCTTGTAAAAATCTAATTCATGCATTTTTAGCGAATCATGTTCTTCTTCAACATGCTTCCTAACAATAGTTTGGTGTTTCAAATAGTTGAAACAACTATTACGCACCGAGTTAAACAAATAGGATTTTAGATGTGTTTTTTCCAGTTTATATTTTTCTTTTTCCCAAACAGACACAAATACTTCTTGCACAATGTCGTGTGCATCGTTATCATTTTCTACAAACTTCAGGCTGTAGAGAAATAAATAGTGGTAATGCTCTGTATATATTCTTTCGAATGAAGTCATCCAGTAATACAATGATAGGGATTTTTGCCGAATTCCGAAAACAGCTTTACAACATGCTCATTTCACATCATCAATTGGAATTAAAATTCAAAATCAACAATCTCTTCCGCTTCCTGAACGGATTATATGAATTCTACTACAACATCGTGCTCGGGATATTTTGTGTAATTCCAAAATGTATCTTTATTCTCAAAGACAGAAATTAAACAGACATCAAAAAACGATGCTCCGTAGTCGCCAATGTTTTCTGCAACTTCGTACTCTTTAATTTCAGGGATAACAGCAGGAAGAGCCTTTAATTTCTGCATTACTTCTGCAACTATTTCATTTTTTGAAACTCCGTTTACTTCTTCCTTAATTTTCCAGAATACTACATGTTTATACATAGGTTTTGTTTTAGATTGCTTGTTTTTAGATTATGAAATTCGTTATTCCTTCTTCGATTTAGGTCTTATTATTTTGCCCCATGCAACGTTCATTTTATTATTTAGGTCGGAACGTGGGGCAATCTCTCTTCTCCTTCTATACCCACGGCGATGCCCTGGGCTAATAGCTTTCGCTCTTTCAGAGCTTAATACAATTTAGATTTAATCTTGAATCAGTGCCAAAACCTTGTCTTTTAGCTCCTTTTTCTTCTCATTTAATTTTACATCCGAAGCCAGATTTGTCCACTCATTTGGGTCGTTTTTCAGATCGTATAATTCTTCCTGTCCGTTGGGGTAAAGTATATATCTATAATCCTGTGTTCTGTATGCAAAAGTTTGCGCTGTGAATTCGTAATCTACAATATCTGTTGCAATTGCAGTTAACGCCCCGTCCGGGCCTTCCCACTCATTCGAATTTGGGTTTTCAAGAAAAGGTTTTAAACTAAATCCACCTACTGAAAAGCCGGAATCGTTTTTCTTATTGTCTCCTTCGAGAGCACAAAAGTCTATTAAAGTTGGATAGATATCGACAAGTGAAACGGGTTGTTCAACTTTGCTATTTTCTTTTACTCCGGGAGCTTTAATTACAAGAGGAATGTGTGTGCTATTTTCCCATGGCGAATTTTTAAACAGATATTGTTTCTGCCCCATTTGCCAACCATGGTCGCTGGTTAAAACAACAATTGTATTCTCCTTGAACTTACTGTTGTTTAAAGCGTCCAATACAATTCCCACTTGTTCATCGGCAAAAGCAACACAAGCCAGATAAGCTTGAAGAAAATGTTTCAAACCCTCTTCCTCATCGCCGTTATAAGATTCGGTTAGCATTTTGGAATACATCTGTCCTTTCGAGGTGTTGGCGTACCATTTATCATCTTTGGTTCGTTCAACCGGATAATTGTCTTTGTAATGTGTGTCGTCTACATCGTTTCCCATTATTACAGGAAGTTGAAGTTCATCGATTGGAAACATATCGAAAAAACGTTTCGGTGCATAAAGTGGCGTATGTGGACGAACAAATCCGATTCCCATAAAAAATGGTTGTTCTTTTCCCGCTTCACCCATCTCTTTCAATCGTTTAGCTGCCCATTGAGCATGTAATTCATCCGGAAGTAAATCGCGATTATTTTCATCGGTGTAATGAAATATTTTATTATCTCGCGCCGAGTAAGCCCAACCCGGATTTTCACCCTTTATCTCATTTTCGAAAAAAACAGGCACATCAGACATTGGTGCAAAGGAACCGTCCACATCGCCAATACTCCTGAAAGGCTGAGGTACTGAAGGATGCCCAACCTGGTTGGCGCCATCATAAGCAAATGGTCCGTAATTATTGACATTCACTCCCCATTCATCCCATAGTTTTAGTTGGTTTGAGTGCAGTAATTTTCCACTTCCCATTACATAATATCCATTTTCAGAAAATCGTTCCATTATGGTTTTATTATTCCTGAATAGTTCTTGCGTGGTTTTTTTGTCTAAACCAAAATTTCTTGAATGATGCGGAGAAACACCTGTAAACAAACTATTTCGAGACGGATTGCACAAACCGATATTTGTTTGTGCATTTACAAAACGAACACCTGAATTTGCCAGTTTATCAATGTTGGGAGTAAGCGCCTGTGGATGACCTCCAAAACATCCCTGATAGTCATTCAAGTCGTCAATTACGATTAAAACAACATTTGGATTCGACGAACTCTTTTCATCTTTCTCTTTTATTCTATTTGAGGTACAACTGGCAAGTAAAATTGCAGTAATAAAAAATATATTTAATATTATTCGCTTCATAACATCCTAATCTATTTTTTCTTTCCTTTTTTTCCTGATTTTTGCCAGGCATCGGTATGTATTAATCCTAAAAATGCAGGGTCTATTAACTGTTTTGCCCACTCCCCTCTTATTGTATCAATCTGGTTTGCAATTTCAGGAAAATCGCCAATTATGTTTTTACTCTCACTTATATCTTCCTTGAGATTATAAAGCTCTTTTACAGAACCATTATTAAATGTTACCAATTTGTAATCGTTGTTCCGAACAGCAAAACGGTTCTGATCGAACTTTCGCAAATAGATTGTTTCGTGCGGAACCTCTTTGTTTTCCCCAGTAATGTACGGGATAAGATTTACACCGTCCAACGGTTTATTTGGATTTTCTGGCGTTGCTGTAATGGCTGCCATTGTTGCATAAATATCTAAAGCTGATATTGGCTTGTTGTAAACTCCTTTGTCAAACTTTGCCTTGTATTGAATTGCAAAAGGAACTCTAAAACCACCTTCGTAAACTGATCCTTTGCCTTCGCGAAGAATTCCGTTATCGGATGCATTATTTTTTTCCGGTCCGCCATTATCTGAAAGAAAAATGACAATGGTGTTTTCTTCGATATCCAACTCTGCCAGCTTATTGAGAAGATTACCTACTCCATCATCGACAGCACTAACCATTGCCGCATAAGTTTTTCTTTTGATGTCCTCTATATTTGGGAACCGCGAGAGGTATTTTTCAGTAGCCTGCATTGGTGCATGGGGCGCGTTGTATGACAAATATAAAAAGAAGGGCTCATCCTTATGTCGCACGACAAATTGCACTGCTTCATTCGAAAACTCATCGGTCAAGTATTCATCTGTTTTTTCATGTCCGTGGTTTCGCATAATCCATGTTCTATAACTTTCAGGCTCATCAACCGCAGCATAACTATCGTCAATTACCAACTCTTCAGAAAAGTAGCGGTGTCCACCCCCAAGGTGTCCGTAAAACTCATCAAAGCCCCTGTTTAATGGATGGTTCGACTGATGTGCTCCAAGATGCCATTTCCCGATTACGCCAGATTTATAACCTGCCTGCTTTAGGAATGTTGCCAAAGTTGCCTCATCTTTCGAAAGCCCCATTTCGGGGTCGTTTACCCGGTATTGTACATTTCGCTCGTAACCAAAACGCTGAGGATAGCGCCCGGTAATAAAACCAGCCCTACTTGGCGAGCACACAGAGTATGTTGTGTAAGCGTTGGTGCACATTACGCCATTTTCTGCAATCCTGTCGATATTTGGTGTGGGAATATCTTTACAGCCGTTAAACCCAACATCGGCGTAACCAAGGTCATCGGCCATTATAACAATTAAATTTGGCTGCTGAGATATTTCTATAGTTTGATTGTTTTTGGCACTTTCATAATGTTTACAACCTAAAATTAACGCGGTGCAAATCGTTGCAGTAAGACCAATTAATAAAATTATTTTTTTCATATGATTAAAATTGTAAGTTTTCAAATGTATTCGATGCCTGCCACTCCCTTTTTAATTATGCATGTTTGTGAAGCATTCCTGCATGCTCATTCATAGCAATCATTTTATCGTACCACCCGCCCCGAAGTACTTCCTCCCATCAAAGATTCTACCTCACTTCGTGACACATAGTTAAAGTCGCCATTTATTGAGTGACACAAACAAGATGATGCCACCGCAAAACGAATAGCGTCTTCTGGATTTGCCAATTCTGGTGTATTCATTGCAAAAACCAAACCTGCACCAAATGAGTCGCCACCCCCAACACGGTCAACAATATTTTTGATTTCGTATGGAGTGTATTCCCCATTTTCAAGTGGTGTAAAATAAGACAGTCCTGATTCAGCATCATATAACATTGCTCCCCAATTGTTGTGAGTAGCAGAAATACTTTCGCGTAAAGTAATGGCCACTTTTTTTACATTTGGGAACTGCTTTACAATTTCTTTTGCCACATCGGTATATTTACTTGCATCCAATTTCCCTCCTTCAACATCGGCATTTTCTGCTAAAATACCCAAAACATCGTGTGCATCTTCCTCATTAGCAATTACCATATCCACAAAAGGAAGTATTTTGCGCATGGTTTCCTGTGCCAATTCAGAGGCGGAAGTTCCAGGTTTCCACTGCCACAATTTTTTACGGAAATTAAGATCACACGAAACGGTAAGTCCTGTAGCTTTTGCTTTTCTAACGGCAGTTTCTGTAGCTTCTGCTGAAATTTCTGAAAGTGAAGGTGTAATTCCGGTTGTGTGCAGCCAGCCAGCATCGGCATAAATATTTTTCCAATCGTAAGCTGAACCGGGAGTTAGAGATACCGATGAATAATCGCGGTCGTAAATTACCCTGCTTGGACGTTGATTGGCGCCACGTTCAACAAAGTAAAGCCCAAGTCGTCCGTAGTTTACCTTTTTTATTCCAGAAACATCAATGTCAATTCCTTTTAAGGTTGAAATACAAGCATCGATTATATCATTATCTGGCAAAGCGGTAACAAAACATGCTTTTCCGCCTAACATTGAAATTGATGCTGCAACATTTGCTTCTGCACCTGCAAAAGTTAGGTTGTGCCTGCCCGGCATACTTTGTTTGAAACGTTGAAATTCATCGGGACAAAAACGACCCATTATCTCGCCAAATGTTACTATCGTTTTCATGTTTATTAGTTTTACAAATCCCATTAGTTTTACAACAAAACAATAGGCTTTTCCAATTTTAAAATAACTTTATAATCTATAACATTACTCACCCTGATTACATCTGCAATGTAATCGTCCCTCTCTACGCGTAGAGAGGGAGAAAAGAGAGTACTAATTTTAAGTTAATCCCAATTTCATTTAGACAAAAATCAATTTTTTATTTTCTGATTTCTGTAATTAATTTTCTAACCTCTTTTGCATTTTCTGTAATTGCTTCCCAATTTTCAGCTTGTATTAATGGGCGTTTTGCAATCCACGAACCTCCAATTGCAGTAATTATTGGTGATTCTAAATAGCTTGCGGCATTTGCCATACTCAAACCACCCAGAGGAATAAATTTTAAACCTAAGTATTGATATGGAGCAACCATATTTGTAAGATGATTCATTCCTCCCGAACTTTCTGCCGGGAAATATTTCAACACACGACAACCCTGTTCTATTGCAATTTCAATATCTGTGGGTGTCATAATTCCCGGGGCAAATGATAAGTCATGTTCGCGGGCTGCGGCAATTACTCTTGGATTGCAACCGGGAGAAACAGCAAAATCGGCTCCCAGTTCTGCGGCAGCTTTTACCTGGCCAATTGTAAGTACAGTGCCAATTCCCAGTGTAATCTCTGGCACTTCACTTTTTATAGCACGCGCTGCCTCAATTGCTGCGGGAGTTCGCAAAGTCAATTCAATAGCGTTAACACCACCTTTTAACAAAGCTTTCGCAACTGGAACCGCATGTTTAACATCATCGATAACCAGCACAGCAATTACTCCGGCTTCATCTATTTTTTTTATTATTTCAGGCGACATTGCCCGTTGTTCTATAGGTTGCATTTTCTATATTTTATTGATTACGATTTTAAAATACTAACAACTGTTTAGTCTCGTTGTATTTATCTGTCTTTACTTTAACCATGTAACTTCCCCTTGATAAATCTTTTGTACTGAAACTAATTATATTTTGATGTTGATACGATTTTTCCATCCAGATTTTTCCGTTTATATCGATCACCTGAATGGTTAAATCCCGAGCATTTACATGAGATGAAATCTTGACATTCAAGGATTGATCTGTTCGCACAGGATTGGGATATAAGTTAAAAGACTCATCGCGTTTAAATCCCTTAAAAGCATTAACTCCAACACCTTCTCCGTTGTACGCCCCTATATTTGGTGGTGATGTATTCGAAACACTATTCCGGTAAAAATCTAAACCTCCATGATTATCGTAATAATCGAATGTATAAGAAACTCCGGAATTATAAATCAACTTGCCCGCTCCAAGAGCCGGACTTCCGGATTGTAAAATAAAACCTGAAGAATCAACGACAATCTCATCTTTATACATAGGATTCGAAGTCAATGCATTTGAACCTCGATAAGCATTTCCATTTTCGTCTGTTACAGGAATATTTCCATACCAAATGTTGTAATCAAAATCGTTAAAACTTGCATCGTTTTTTATCATTACCGGACCAAATTCATTGGTCACATTGATAATGTTATTATAAATCCGGGCATTTTTAGAAACCTCCTCAATCCAAATTCCCGGAGAAATGGAATCGCGTACATAAACAGAATTGTTGTACACAAAAATACTGTCTGAGCCAATTGGATTTTGCGGGTCTCCCGACCATCCTGCCAACCAAAAAATTTGTCCAAATCGGTTTCCTCTTTTACGCCAACCATCGCCAACACTTAAATTATAACGATAACCAACATTTACATTTTCTCCCAGAATTTCGACAAAACCACCTTCGTTGTCTTCGCTGTAGTTGTACTGATAAACTACATTTTTATTACCAATATCAATGTGCATTCCATACGAATCGTGAATCCCTTTGGCGTGCATTAATTTATTGTATTGAACAGTAAGATTTTTGGAATGAAAACACCAGATTCCACTTCCACGCCCGGCCATTCTGTTATCAATACTTGACCCCGTATAATTTGTAACATTGTTTTCAACCAGAATATTTGTACATCCGTTTCCAATAACCATTCCGGCACCTCCAACATGTTCAAAAAGATTATTTTTTATGACCAGATTATTAACTGCCTTAAAAAAAGTGGCATGTCTGGCTGTTCTGGTAAAAATGCAACCTTCAATCGTCATATCGTCGAAACGAGTTGGATGAATATCATCGCCCCACGAACCACTTGTAATAATAGCATGCGCATTTACACCGGTATTATCATCTTCGGTAACTTCAATTGTTGGGTAAATATTTTTGAATGTGAGATTATTTAAGCGATAGTGTTCAAAAGAAGTCCCGTCGGTAAACGTATTCTCAATGTACATTCCGTACCTAAGAACTTCAGAGTCTCCCGGTTTTGCCTCGCCACCGTTATTTTTTATTTCAAGGTTTGAAAAATGCAGGTAGCCGCTGTTTACAATGTGAATAGTGGATAGATAACCATCGCCATCCAAAACAGGATTTTCGCCATTACTAAAATTGCTCACTAAAATTGGTTTTTCAGATGAGCCACCTTCATTAACGACAGACAATTTCCCAACAAAAGTATCGCCCGATTTGAACAACAGTGAATCGCCCGGCAACAGCTCAAGTGAATTCACTTTTGCGAGCGTTTGAAAAGCAGTTTCAGGGGTTAATCCATCCTTATTATCGTCACCTGCTGAAGAACTAATGTAGATTGCAGAAGCTTTTCTAGCGGTTGTATCGGTTAGTATAACAATTTTGTCAATAATCGGCGAATCGTAAAAAACCAGGCTGTTTTCACCTTCAACCAATGTTGCCTTAAAAATAAAATCGTCCGGTACTCCCCCTTGATAACACCAGCCACCTGTTGCAGAAACCGATTTTGTTTGCGCTGCCTCTTCATTTATCCGATAAGTCATACTCCTCTCGCTCACCGAATAGTAACTACACAAAACAAAGTAATCTCCGGTTTGTGGAATAGTCATTTTTTGAAACTTCAGGGAATTAGCGGAACCGTTATCCAGCCCTTTTACCATTTCACCACCAGAAGCATTTGTACAAGTAGCTATCTGCGCTGTGCCTTGAAGTGTTGCGGCTTCGGCTTCCAAAATTTGGTTGATTTGGGCAGAAGTAATATTTAATAGTCCGATACTCAAAACTGAGATTAGGATTATTTTCTTGATGTACTGAGAAAGTTGTTTCATTTGTTTATTTTTTTACCGCAAAGACGCAGAGACGCAAAGGATTTTTTATAATAATCATTGTCTTTTCATATCTCTAGAATTCGATATTTTGTTTTCCTTTTGAAAGTTTTAAAAATGGTTCACTTTGCAAATTTGAATCCAGTGTTTTTCCATTCAACACAATTTGTTTTCCTTCTTTAACTCCCAAACTTTCCAAATTCAATTTCACCGTCATTTCTCCTGGAATATCTAATTTCAATTCACCTCCATTTTTATTAAAATTCCACTTTACCTGAAGAATTCCTTCGGGTGTTGGAATTTTACTTTCAATATTTTTAAGTTCTGTTGAGCAACGAGATATCTCAATCTCTTTCATTCCGGGCTGAGTTGGTTGAACTCCCAAAAGATATTCAGCAAATAGGGCTGGAGGAAATGCAGTTTCAGTTTGTGCGTCGCTGCGCGTTCTTCCTTTTTGCAATTTTCCTGTTCGTCCCATGGCATCGCGCCACCACTCTTCCCACAAGGTTCCATTTGTTTTTGAATCAAGCATTTTATCAAAGCGCAAGCAGAACATCACAAACGATTCATCGATAAATCCGTAATTACATAGTCCTTTATGCAAAAAATAGGACATTGCCGGAGTGACCGTTGTAATTCCCGATTCTCTTTTTATAAAGTTGTGGTTATCTTTTGCAAGCAGTTGTTCAGCTACTTTTTTTGCTTGTTCTGTTGTGGCTACATTCATAGCCAGTGCCATTGCATTAGCGTGTTCGCTAAACATATCTGAACGTTTCCCATCAATTAATGCATCAGCAAAAAGTTGTTTTTCGTTGTCCCACAAATGTGTTTGAAGCGATTGACGAAGTTCTTTGGCACGAGCTTGAAATTCATCACCTCCCGATTCATTTAACCAATCTAAAACTTGTGCAAAATCTTCAAGTGCGCCCAAATAATGGCCGTTTAAATTGAAGTTTGCTCCCTGTCGGTCGTTTAATGCATGGTCTAACCAATATGCGTAAGGAGGATTGTCAATCATTCGTAGAGAATTGGTGTAGCTGTGCAACAAAGCCATCAACTTTTTTGCAGCCGGAAGCAGTTCTTTTACCGTATGTTTATCGCCCGAATACAACAAATAATTACGCAAACTACGAATCCACAAACAGTTGGAATCCATAATTACCATATAATCGTTACCGGCAGCCGGAGCGTAAGCGGGCATTATTCCATTAGCTTGCTGCTCCTGTGAAACCTGCACCAAATAACGGCGTTGCAAGGAGTAATCTCCAAAAATCCAGTAATTCCCCAGCGCTCCATAGTATCCGGCCTGTGCGTATTGCCGGCGCTCGCGGTAATTATCTGTAAAAGCATCGATAGTGCAAACATTGATTGTTTTTGCAGTGGCGTCAAAATAATTTTCAACCCACGAAGCGTCGTCCGATTTCATTAAACCATCCTCTTTAAAAGGATATTGAATTTGATGAATTCCAGCAGAATAAATTTTAAGTGGCTCTTTTCCACTTCTGATTACAAGACCCAAATAACGTGTTGGTTTAAAATAAGTCGCTTCCCAGTTATCTCTTTTCCCTGACAATACAATTTTATCCAACAATTCAGAATCAACAATTTTGTGTGTGAATTTTTCATCTACAATAAACGGGGCGCAAACAATATCAATTATGGTTCCTTCTGTTCCCTGAATATCGAGTTTTGGCATTCCATTTTTTATTTCACCGAAATCGAACAAAAGAAACCAGGTTTTGGGTGAATCGGACGCAGGAATTATCAAAGGACTTTTTGCACTTTGATAATTATTCAAATCCTTTGTAAATACTTCATCTATTTGACCAGTAAGTGCAATCGATTTAAACGGCTCATCTTTAATTTGAATGGCTTCAATTAAATTTGCAGCCCGAATATTTTTTTCAATCATATACGGAATATCGCGCGGAATCAAAGAAGTCCACGGCGGTGTTAAAGCTTGTGCCTTTGCATTTTTTTCTGGAGAGGGCCAACCCACGTTTCGCATAAGTGGTGTTGCCTTTTGCCATTTTGAGTCGTCAAAATCAGTTTCTACCCATCCATTCTGGTACTCACGGAAATCTACCCTGTCATTCACCACCTGCTGAAAACGGCTAATTACCGGAGCATTGTTATCCCATGATGGATCCGTTGTTACTTTCCAACTTGAATTACTTCCATAAATGGTTCTGGTAATCCCGTTTTCAAGTGATAACTGTGCCTGTAATCCTGCTCTTCCTTCATACTGATACGACCTTTTTCCATCCTGGTGGTGTACCCGAATTGCCAGAAGATTCTTTCCTGTTATTAAAAGTCCGGTAATATCAAGAATGTCGTAGGACTGATGGTGAGGAGCACAACGTGCCGGACCCCGACAAACATATTGCCCATTCACATAAAGCTGATATTGAGAAGAAGCTGTGATACGAAGTATTGCTTTTTCAGGTAACTTCCAAAGAGAAAATGTTTTCCTGACTAAAATAGCCTTTGCTTCGAGGCTCTCATCATTCCAAATCCATGTTGCATTTAACTTATGAGCCGGAATATCCCATTCATTAGATCCAAACCAAATGCCCTTTACCTTTTCATTTATTTTAGTTTCACTTGCTTGAATAAATAAAGACAAAAACAGAATTATGCCAACAAAACACAATTTTGAAATTGGAGAACCAGATTTGAAATAATACATATTTATTACTTTGAAGCAAAATTAATCATATTATAAAGTATCTTTTCAGCCACTGGGTCTTTACCTAAATGGCTTAGAATATCCAAAGTTGAAAGTAGCATTTTGCCATTACCAATTTCCGCTTCCAGAACATCAGCAGCCCACCATGTTTCACCGGGACCATTGTAATGGCGAATCATTATATCCATTTTAGGAAAGTGATCGTATCCAATTAATCCTGCTATGTATTTCCCTTTTTGCTTCGACATGGAAGTTTTTGGATGAACATTTTCATACACGCCATACATGATCATTTCTGTTGGTAATCCTTTAAAAACAGGATGATCGGTAACAATGTGTGGTTTGCCGGCCCAACCTCCCAGCGTTACCCATGGTGAATGAAGTTCTGCACCAAAAGGTAAAGCATCGGGTTTAACTTCATTTAGTTCGCCTCCAATATGTAATCTTTTAATTGGTTTCCCCGGAACTTCAAGTAAAACTGCATAACCGCCTTTTTTCACAAATTCTTTAACAGCTTCAACCTGCTGTTTATATTTTGGATTTTTAAGGTTAGCCTGTCCAACTATTACCACTGTATTTTTATCTGTTTCAGAAGAAAATTGAACAAATTCAATGTTTCTATTTTTAAGAAAAGGAACCAAAGTATTTGCCGGGTCGACAACCGCAATTTTTGTTTTTGGGGCCACCAATTGTTTTTGTATAAATACATCGAATGGCTGAGAATTTGCAGTAATTAGTTTCCCCAATTTATCGGTAACGCGAACTTCAACCGAATAATTTCCTTTTAATTTTTCAGTTTGTAAATCGTCCTTAAATAATTTCGAAATACCATGTTCAAAATCCTGATTTAATGTTTTACTGTAAACTGTTTTCCCTTTTTCTGATTTTATTTTTATTGAAATATTGGCAGCTTCGGTTTCCAATTCACTAATTCCTGTTATCTCGAGTTTTCCACCCTTTTCAGCATAAATATTACGAGGAAGAATACGAATAGCTACAATTTGTTCTTGACTGGCAGCTTTGGTTAAATCATAAACCAATGTTTTTGGGTTTCTCCATAAATCAAGCAAACCGGCTCCAATTACCCAGTCGCCACCAACCAGTGCGTGAACACAATAACCTGCTATGCTCGAATTACTTCGGGTTGCTTCAATAATTCTTTTATTGGCAATTCCATGCATTTTTTGTTGTTCCAGATAAAACTCCTGAATGTTTGGATATATTTTATTGAACCCAGTTTTCTCCAATGCAATTTTGGCTTCATTTTCCATTTTTTTGTGGTAAATAGTTGGTGAAACTATTGGATTTCCTTTTTCTTCAAACAGAAGATTATTGATGCTTAGATCCGGCGAACTTCCATAACCTAATTCGGAAACATACGACATTTTACCTGTGAGCACGTTTTTACCGTAACCTTTGGCATCACCAAGTTTATACTCCTCAATTTCTTTCTTGGTTTTGGCTATTGCCAGATAACCATTGTATTCTTTTTCGTGTATCTGCGAGCCACTATAATGATGAATATCGTTGAATTTGATTGGTGTTCGTTGGTATGGCAAATAGACATTTGCACCTTCCCCCCATCCTCCTGATTCATCTAAAATCATTCGGGTAGGATCTAGCTCACGAGCAAGTAACGACATAGAATTTAACATTTGGGCAAGTATGGGACGGTTTATTTCATTAAATAGTTCCCATTGTACAATACAAGTTCGGTTGCGGTTAGCGAGAATAGTTTTGCGAACTTCGTTTTCAACAACAAATGGTAAACGCGGCGTTGATATTGGACGATGCATACATTCAGTCACCAAACTACCAACAGTTAAAACACCAATTGAATCACATAAATCCAACCACATTGGAGGGGCTGGTTTTCTCCATGGGCGAATCATGTTAAAGCCGGCTTCTTTTGCCAAAGTAATTTCTTTTATAGCCATTTCCTTGCTGTCGGGGTATGCCAGTTTAACGGGGTACAAACCTTCAAAAAAGCAGGCTTTTAGATACATGGACTTTCCGTTTAAAGTAAACTTGTCATCTTTAACAGAAAACTCGCGCATTCCAAATTTTGCCGACCATTCGTCTGAAACCATTCCGTTGGTATTGATTTCAATTTCAGCTTTATACAAATACGGATTGCCCATCGACCAGTATTCTGCATCCGGAATTTTCAGCTCGTATT
The DNA here is from genome assembly GCA_013203755.1 of Bacteroidota bacterium. Lineage (GTDB taxonomy): Bacteria > Bacteroidota > Bacteroidia > Bacteroidales > Prolixibacteraceae > Draconibacterium. Next base: position 12,282 of record JABMPI010000636.1, on the reverse strand, counting down.
TTAAATGATTTTTTCCCGGTTGAACTTCAACTTCCACTTTTTGAGTTGCTACTTGTTTTCCATCTTTTGAAAGGATTTTTATACTCACTTCGGAGTTACTGATTCCGGTTTCTACATTCTCTATTTCGATATTAGAAGTTGCGGTATTGTTGTGAATGTTTGGCTCAAGAAAAACATCGGTAAACCGTACAGAACCTGATGCTTCAATACTTACCGACTGCCAGATTCCACCTGTAATAGCACCACGCCACATGGGCACTTCCTGACGGCCAAGTCCATCGATTCTTTTATCGGCAAGAATTATTGGGCTGATTACACGAACGGTTAGAGTGTTTTCTTCACCGGGTTTCGTCAGTTTATCAATACGGAAGCTAAAGGGAGTGTAACCACCTTCGTGGAAACCTACTACTTGTTCGTTTAGCCAAACCTGTGTCATGTAGTTCGATGCTTCGAATTTTAAATCGATAATTTGTCCTTCCCACGATTCAGGGAGTGTAAATTTTTTGCGATAGAAAGCTACCCCTTCGTAGTTTTTTTCGAACTCTTCCCAACAGCTGGGGACTTCGATTTCCCTTTTCCTTTGATGGGTTTCGTAGTTTTTATTTATATGCCAGGCGTTTTCTACACCTTCATTTTTGTCATCGAAAATAATTTCCCAACTTCCGTCAAGAGACAACTGGCTTGGGTCTGTATTTTGTTGTGCAAGCAGTGACATCGAAATTAATATCAATGACAATATCCAGATAAATTTATTTGTTCGTTTCATTTAAACCTTCTATTTTTTACTAATCAATTCGATATTTCCCAAGTAACTCTTCATTAACATCCACACCTAATCCGGGCAGTTCAGGAACTTTTAGCAAACCATTTTCCGGTATAATTAGGGGTACTGTCAGTTCATCTCTAAGTGCATTTTCTGTTCTATCTAATTCCATCCATGGCAAAGAATCATACATTCTTCCCGGATTAGAATCGAGGTTTGAAATTAAATGTAACGCAGCATGTAAAGCAATACCAGTTCCCCAACTGTGAGGAACGATTTCAACGCCAAAAGTGTTGGCCATGTTTGCGATTCTTTTTACCTCGGTAATACCACCAGCTGCACAAATATCGGGCTGGGCAATATCCACCGATTTATTTTGAAAAAGTTGCAAAAATCCATGTCGTAAATATTCACATTCGCCACCGGCAATGGGAATATGGGTATTCTCGCGCAATTGACGATAACTATCGTAATGCTCCGGAGAAACCGGTTCTTCGAACCAGGAAATATCCAGATCTTTTAATTTATGACAAAGTTGGAGCGCCTCTTTTAATGAATACGCATGATTGGAATCAATCATCAATTCCACCTCATCGCCAATGGCTTTTTTAACGGCAGTTGTAATTTCAACATCTTTTACGATGCCCAAACCCACTTTCATTTTAATTCCTTTAAACCCTTGCTCTTTGTATAAAAGTGCTTCCTTAACTAACTTTTCTTTCAAATCACCTCCGTTTGAAAAATATAATCCGGTGGCGTAAGGTTTTACAAATTCATTTTTTCGGCCTCCCAGTAAAATAGAAATTGGCAGTTCAAAATGTTTCCCTTTAATGTCCCACAAAGCAATATCGATGGCGCTTAAAGCAGCTAACATCACTCCCCGCCGGGCATAATCCAGCGACCGCAAGTACATTTGTTGCCAAACAACTTCGTGGTCAAGCGCATCCATTCCCAATATAAACTGGTTAAAAAACTCAATCCCGGCTTTTATCAAATTTGCAGGACCGTAACCTTCTCCCCATCCATAAGTACCTTCATCGGTAGTAACCTTTACCAGACAAATTATTCTCGACTGGTATTCCCACTGAGAGAAATAAAAAGGTTCTTTCAGTTTCTGGGTAACTATAAATGGTTCTATTTTTTTTATTTTCATATTTTGAAATTAGATTCAAGAAGCAAGTATCAAGACACAAAACAAGAAGTACTAATGGTATGAGGGCAACAAATCATTTGTTGAATTGCATCAAATAATAACAACCTGCGTTTAATTATTGAACAGTATTTGCATAGCCAAGAATAACGCTGGCCAAAATTAAAACGGCTAAACCGAGTAGTGTAATCTGAAAGGTTTTGCTGCACCTTTCCACTCTCCAGCGCCATACGCCCAAATATTACTGATGATTAATGACAGTCCTAATAATATTGGCCATCCGATGACCGGCCCAATTTCGCCTAATAATGCCGAGCCTTGTCCGTATACGCCAAGTGCGGCAAACCAGCAAAGTCCTGCAATAATCGACCACATATAAGCTTTGCCAGATTTAGCAACACCAAAAGAGCCCCAGCTTTTATTTTTGAAAAGTAAAACTAAGGAGTAACCAGCATTCATTAAGTATGCTCCGACAAGTACAACTACCCAGGCAGCCAAACTGCTGTTCCGGGTAATTACGCCCGAAGCCTCGGCTACTTTTGCAACTGGTGCAGCGTTGGCAAAACCTACATTCAACAAGGCAGATAAAACACCACAAACCGCAGCAATTATCAACCCTTTAACTATTTTGTCTGATTTCTTATTTTCATTTTTTGCTTTGTCTCTTTTTATTCCAGCAACTGCCGTTATTGCAACACCAAATAGCATAACACATACACCAGCAATTACAACCGGGAAGGCCGGATTTGAAGTTGCATTTTCCATTTGAAGAAGCGGGATAATACTACCCACCGAAGAAGCAAGTCCCATTACAATTCCGTAGGTAAGAGAGATGCCGATGTAAGGTATACTTACACCAAATAAAATTCCGCCAACTCCCCATAAAAATCCAAAAAACATTGCTAACGCAACTGCATTCATTGGAGCGTTTCCAATAATATCGAATAATCCGGGAACTGCAATTAGCGCCCAAGTTAGAGGGAATAGTACCATTGCAATTGTTACGTGAACCAGCCACCACGACTCCCATTTTAACGGGGCCATGTATTTCATTCCAACGCCAAAACTTCCTTGAAAGATACTGGCAAATATTACCAGAAGAAAAGGTAAAAAAGTTGATTCCATTTTATTTAGATTTTAAGTTGATTTTTATTTTGCAATTGTAACGCGCTTCTTAACCAAATAATCTTCCAAAGCCAAATGCGAACAATCGTGTCCGATTCCACTATTCTTAATTCCTCCGTGAGGCAAATAAATTGAATATTTAACCCCATTTACCTGTACTTCGCCAAAATCAAGTTCAGCAGTAAAACGTTCAACACGTTTATGGTTATTGGTAAAAATATAAGATGCCAGGCCATATTCTGTATCGTTGGCTAATTCCAAAACTTCATCGTCGGTTTCGAAACTAAAAATTGGTGCAACCGGGCCAAATATTTCTTCTTTAAAAACCCGCATGTCGGGCGTGGCGCCACTTAATACGGTAGGTTGAATCCAGTTGCCTTTCTCTTTCCCTTCAGGAATTTTACCACCGGTTTCTAAGGTTGCTCCTTTTGAAACTGCATCTTCAACGAGCTCAAACATGCGGTCGCGGTCTGACCTGGTTACTACCGGGCCCATATCAGGTTTGGCATCTTTACCAAAACCAAGTTTTAATGCTTGCGCCCTTTTTACGTAGGCAGCAAGAAATTTATCGTGAATACTTTTATGTACAAAAATACGGTTGGCTGCGACACAAATCTGTCCGCTGTTGCCGAATTTCAAACCAATTGCCAAATTCAAAGCAGTGTCGAAATCTGCATCATCAAATATTATAAATGGAGCGTTTCCTCCCAATTCCAATCCAAACTTTTTTATTGAAGTTGTACTGTCAGCAATTACCTTTAAACCAGTTTGCGTAGAACCAATCATGGTTAACACATTGGTTTTTTTGCTTTTTGTGAGTGTATTGGCAACCTCACTAGCAGGGCCTGAAATAATATTTACAACACCGGCCGGAAAATTAATGTCGTGCATAATTTTTCCCATCAAATAGGCAGACAATGGTGAAAGTGTTGAAGGTTTAATAATCAAACTACAACCTGCAGCAAGAGCTGGCCCCAGCTTAAAACCTACATTCAACAATGGGAAATTCCACGCCAGATATGCTACTGCAACACCCGCCGGTTGATGAATCATTTTATGACTGTGTGTGTTTTCGTAATCAGGTATTTGTTCGTCGCGATAGTTTTTCATCGCATTTGGATACCAGTCTAAACCATTTACAACAGCTTCAATATCTTCCCAGGCGCCTTCGTATGTTTTTCCCATTTCATAAATCATTGCCAGACGAAGCAAATCTTCGTTTTCTAAAACAGCCGTGCGCAATCTGGTCATCCATTCAGTACGTTCGACAAGCGAAAGTTTAGACCAATATTTAAACCCTCTTTGTGCAGCATCCAAAGCTTTTTCAGCATCTGCAGCTCCTGCTTTTGCAACTTCTGCAATTGGTTCTCCGGTTGCCGGGCAAATTACCGCTGTGCGTTCCTTGCTTTCAGCATCAACTAATTTCCCGTCGATATAAAGCTTGTGATACCCAAAATTCATATTGTGTTGATTTATATTTTTACTATCCGTCTATTTCAAAATTACTAAAGCAAATGTACAACACTGACTTATTGGAAACTATTCAATAATTATCCAACACTGACCACACATTGTCATAACAATGCCAGATCAATGAACAAAAGAGATAAAATAAAGAATACCAGCTAATAGAAGGATAATAATTAATCACACAAAATATTCAATATTTCCTTACTGATTCAGCTCCCGATATTTCTCCTTGTATTTGCTGGGAGTAACTCTTTTATACTCTTTAAAAACCCGGTTGAAAGTAGTTAAAGAGTTAAACCCTGAATTAAAACAAACCTCAGTTACTGATTGATTCCCGGATATTAATAGCTGACAGGCTTTACCGATTCTGAATTCGTTAATAAACTGAAATATGGTTTTATTGGTTCTGCTTTTAAAAAAGCGGCAAAGTGAACTGGTTGTCATTGCAGCTTCTTTGGCTAAATCTTCCAAAGCGATCTGATTCGCATATTCATTTGAGATAAAGTTGATAATTCTACTTAAACGATTTTCCCCGGATATTGATGTTGGTAGGGTAAACTCAGAACTGGAGAGCATTTTATAATCATCCACTTCTGAAAGCAACTTCAAAACAAGCAACAAATTAATGATTTTATCAGAGCCATCAGACGTGGACATATTTAGTAGAAGTTTGTGAACTTTTTTGACGGTTTTTTCCCCAAAAGCTAAACCTCTGCTTGACTGATTTAAAAGATTTGAAATTTCATAAAATTCGGGTATTGAAAAAATTTCCTGACCGCCTATAAACCGCGAAAATTTAATTATAATAATATCAACCGTTTCATCATTTTGATTCGATTCAACATTTTTCCATAAATGAGGCAACCATGACCCCACCAACACCAATTGAGTGGCCCTAAAATTGGATAAGCTATCACCAACAATCCGAACACCTTCACCCCGAATAATATAAATCAGCTCAAATTCTTCGTGATAATGCCAGTTCCCTTCATGATATGGCACATTCTCCCTCCTTAAATAAAAGGATTGATTATATTCTTTGTCTTCGGATTTATACTTGAGTTTCAATTCTTTTTTTTTACGTATAAAGGTATAAAATCAAATTATAAGTAAATTTATTCCATCGGCACAAGGCATTAATATACCCGACAAATTGAAGCTAAAAGAATCCTATTCACTATTAATTCTCCTACAAAATTAAAACTGAGTTAATATAAAATTGCTTTTCGATTAACTCAGTCTATCGTAAACTCTTAAATTGTATTTTATATTATCACTATTTCAGTTTCAACTTCTGAATATTTGAATAATCTTTCCCTCTAATACTCTCAAAAGTTGCTATCATTTCCTGAAGCTTTTCTGTATTTTCTTTGGCGAGATTTTTTTGCTGACCTACATCTTCTTTTATGTTATAAAGTTGAAAATCAGTACTATTACCAAGTTCAATATTTACATCTTTATTTAACGCCTGCCCTTTGTACGGAGGAATTAAATACCAATCGCCTTTGCGCATTGCAGTACGAGTGGTTGCTTCCAGAACCAGTTCTTCCCTACCGGTTTTGCTCTTGCCCATAAATGCGTCAATCAAATCCTGGCTGTCCTGCGTTTTTTCAGCGCTGCCAACCAATGCTGCCAGCGACCCCAATAAATCAACCTGGCAAACCAATGCATTGGAAACTGTTGGTTGAATTTTGCCTTTCCAGTAAGTAATAAACGGAACACGCGTGCCGGCCTCAAACAGACTATATTTGCCCCCACGTAATTCACCGCCTGGTTTATGATCGCCCAGTTTTTCTTCTGCATCATCATAATAGCCATCATTTAACACTGGGCCATTGTCGCTAGAGAAAACAATTAATGTATTTTCCAAAAGACCTTCCTCTTCCAGTGTTTTAACAAATTCACCCAAACACCAGTCGGCTTCTACAATTGCATCGCCACGAGGTCCCATGCCTGACATTCCTTCAAAACGAGGATTTGGTGTTCTTGGCACGTGAGGTTGCTGCATGGTATAAACGAGAAAAAAGGGTTCGTTTTTATGCATTTTTACGTAATCCTTTGCAATAGCTAAAAAATGATCGGCCATATCAATATCTGACCATTTTGCTTTTTCGCCACCTTTCATATAACCAATTCGCGGAATCCCATTAACTATGCTGTTATTGTGACCATGATGCCATTTCATTGTCGTCAATTCCGGATTATCTTTTCCGGTAGGTTCACCTTCAAAGTTTTTATTGTAATTTACTTCAATGGGGTCATTGGGATCTAAACCAACCACATCACCATTTTTAATATAAACGGTTGGTACGCGGTCTTGGGTGGCAGCTAAAATGTAGGAAAAGTCGAAACCCACTTCATTTGGTCCGGGGGCAACTTTTTCGTTCCAATTTGTATTTCCGCTGCCTAAACCCAGGTGCCATTTGCCCACTATTCCGGTATGATAACCTTTTTCTTTTAACATTTTAGGAATGGTCAACTGCTCCGTTTTTATTAACAATGGAGCAGTCCCCGGTAGAATTTTTGCATCTTTTTCGCGCCATGGATAAACTCCGGTAAGCAGTCCGTATCTACTTGGCGTGCATGTTGCCGAAGTTGCATAACCATCGGTAAACATAATCCCTCCCTTTGCCAATTTATCGATGTTGGGTGTTTTTAATCCGGTAGCGCCATAGGCGCCAACATCACCATATCCCAGGTCGTCCAAATACACAATTACGATATTAGGTTGAACTGTTTTCTCTTGTTCACTTTTCCCTCTCTTACATCCGATAAAAAAGGTAAGGCTTAGTAATGCAAATGCCCCAAAAATTCCAATTCTCCTTGTCATTATTATAGTTGGTTTTTAAATTTATTATTTTCGTTCTGGCTATTTAAACAACTTTTCAGAGTTATGCTTTAGTTCCAAATTTTAATGTTTATAAAGACTAATATTTCCCATTATTTTGCTTCACCCAGTTATCGTATTCCAGTTTCAGTTGTTCCACTTTTTGTGGCATTTTCTCTGCCAGATTTTTTCTTTCAGCCGGGTCGTCTTCCAGATTAAAAAGTTTCAGACTCAAATCGTTCGAAACGGGTTTAATGTACAAATTAGTTGGGCGTCCTTTCCCCCACCCCTCATTTGAATTTGTTAATTTCCAATCCCCTTTTCGTGCTGCCCAGGTATTTCCCCACCTCCAAACTAACAGGCGGTCATTGTTAGCATTTTCATTTAAAAGACTTGTTCCATCAATAGTTTCATCAGTTAACGTAATTCCGGCAGCTTCGGCTATGGTTGGCAAAATATCCAATGCCGAAACGTATTTATTCTGAACCTTCCCAGCTTCAATTTTGCCCAGCCAACGAATTGCCATTGGCACACGAATACCACCTTCCCAAAGCGAATATTTACCACCAGAAAGTGGGTTATTACTAGCTCCGGTTAATGGCGACCCTCCATTATCCGAGACAAAAACAACTAATGTTTTTTCATCCAACTTTTCTTTTTTCAATGCATCTAAAACACGGCCAATATTATCATCTAAACAATTCAGATTTGCCAGATAAAATTTTCGCATGTCCTCATCGTTTATGGCTCCCGGACGAGTATATTTTTCGTAGTAAGCAGAATAAGATCCTGGTTTTTGTTTTTGGAAAGTTTCCATACTATCCGGTTCGTAATTATGAATAGGTGGCACATTATATTTATCTAAATACTTTTGAGGAACCTCGTGAATAATGTGGTGAACCGAATTGTAACTCAAGGTCAGGAAAAATGGTTTGTCCTTTTCAGTTTCAAGATACTTAATGGCTTCATCCGTAAAAATTTCCGTGATGTAACCTTCGTCATAACTTTTGTAGCCACCGTCTTCCATTAAAGGGCCAAGGTGAGCACTGGTTCCATTTGGGTCGGGAGTTCGTTTGGCCATTTCATCGGATAGTAACCAGTAATCATGGGCATGTGCGCTGAATCCAAGAAAATAGTCGTAACCATGATTGAGTGGATATTCGCGAACATCAAATTTATGGTAGTTGGTTCCAAAATCGGCCTTTCCAACACGTGCAGTTGTGTACCCCGCTTCTTTTAAATATTCGGCAATGGTTTTTACGCTGTCAGGTAATCCGGGTGTCCAGCTCGCTTTTTCATCCCAACGAAATTGGTTTTTCCCGGTATTTAATCCTGCACGCGACGGACTGCAAACCGGAGCCGTTGTATAAGCTTGTGTAAATACCATTCCGGCATCTGCCAGCCTCGACATGTTTGGCGTAGATATTTGCGAATCGTGATTTTCAAAGGGTTCAAAATCGGCGTATCCCTGATCGTCAACAACGATAAGAAGAATATTTGGTTGGGGGAGTATATCTTTACTACCCAATTTTTTTGTACAAGCTGCAAAAATTGCAAACAGAAATATCAATAACAGATTTATTATAAGCGGCTTTTTCATAATTTATAATTAGAACCAAGACTCAAGTATTAAGACGCAAGACAGGAAATTTTAAACATTCTCCTTTGTGTCCAAACTCTTTTATCATGGTGGTTTTATTTTATTGTTTTTTATATGTCGATAAATTATTTTAATTCAATGGCTCCCATATCAGGAGTTCCGGTAATATTATTTCCCAAAATATCATGTTTTACCTGCAATCCAACTTTTAATCCCACCAAATCATCATTCAGTTTCCGGATTTCTATGCCTTTATTTTTTACAAGTTGATTGTTTCCCGGGATGTAATCTTTAATGTTGAGGCCTCCTTTATTTTGAAAATCAGGATCGCCAAATATGGGTTTGTTATCTTGAATTAAAACTTCTTCCGGCCAGTTTTCTTTCTCCAGGTATAAATTATTCTCGAATACAATTTTTTCAACACACGATTCACCCTCGGTTTCCGGCTTATACTGGTCGCCTTTTACTGCACGGCTTTCACCTTCAATATAAAAAATGTTATTGGCAATTAGTACTCCCGACGATGCTCGGTCGACCGCAATTTTGGCCACAATATCTTTCTTCACATAAATGGTATTGTTGTAGAAATAACTGTTAAAAGGCCCATCCCTTTTTTTACCACTCCCGTTGAAACCGCTTAACCAAAATATTTTTCCTTCCTGAAAAGCACCGTTTACACCCTTTACACGATAACCGTCGTTAACACTAATGTTGTATCGGTAGGCACAATTGTAATTGTTACCGAGAATTTCGCAAAAACCACCTGCATTGTTGGCGCTGAAATTATATTGTACAACCACATCGCTGCAATTAAAATCAATGTGACAACCTGCAGAATCACCCGGTCCGTTTGCATTCAAAAAATAATTATTCTGAATAAGCACATTGCTTGTTCCCCAGGTCCAGAGACCGCTGCCCCGACCCCATTTGCGGCTGTCGTTATTGCTTCCCGAACTATCGACATAATTTCTATCGACCATTCCGTTTTTAACCCCCGACATTTGTATTCCGGGACCTCCGGTTTGAATTACCCGGTTGTTTACTACGTAAATATTTTCTATTCCATGATTTTTTGCGGTAAACTTTAGCCCGGTATGAGCGATGTTGTTTATTTCGCAATTCATCACTTTCAAATCCTTTAGAAGTGCACCTTCTGTCTTGTTAATGAACCGGATTCCCCAGCCGTATTTCTGCGTTCCATTTGCCGAGTTGACCTCATCTTTACCTCTGGTAAAACCGGGATCTTCGTAAAACAAGTCTTTCACCATCAAACCCGACAAGGTAATATTCCCGTAATTTCCGGGTTTGGTGGTTTGCACTAAAATACCACATCGTTTATCAGGTGGTTTTCCATCCAAAGTTTTTATTCCACCGGCATTGGCCTTAATAAGAATATTATTCACTTCAATGTAGCTGCAATCTTCAAGCAGCACGCCATTTGCAAATCCTTTTGCATCTATAATTGCCCGTTTATCTGCGAGTTGGTTTCCTGAGTGGTAACTGGAGATTACTATTGGCTGATCCTCTGCTCCCGCAACATCCTTTAAAACCAATGTCCCCCGGTTAATTGTTCCGGCAGCAATAAGTATGGAGTCGCCAGGATTTAATTTCACACGGTTTATTTCATCTAAGTTATGAAAAGGATTATTGAATGATCCCTCAGGTTCACTGTCCGTAGAATTTGGATTCAAGTAGTAATTGTTAGGCGAAGTTCTCAGGTTTTCGGCTGGTGTATCTGATGAAATAATAGTTGTAACCTGACTTGCTATCAGTATTATAGTAATCCATATTTTTAGTGAATGTAACATACTTTCAGCGTATTTGGGTTATTTACTTTGTTTCTTAAATCGTTCCGGATGATTCGCATTGTACTCTTCATCTTTCATCAAACCGGTAAAAGTTGGGTCCAAAAGTTCGGATTCCCATTTTTTGAGATCGCCCGTTAACATGTTAACCTGCACTTTTCTTTTGGCACTCAGATTTTTTTCTTCCGAAATATCCTGTTCCAAATCAAAAAGCATTTCCTCTGATCCGGCTTTGAGAATCATTTTATCATTTCCTTTTCTAACCGCATAATCTTTTGCGTCAAATTTTCGCCAAAACAAATACTCATGCGGTGCATCTTCCTTTTTTCCCGATAAGTATGGAATAAGATTAACTCCGTCCAGTTGGTTTTTTGTACTCACCTGAGTTTTTGTTTGGGCAATAACCGAAGCAAAAATATCAAGCGAAATAACGGGATTATCATAAACCAGTCCAGCCGGGATTTTTGCCGGCCACTGCATTGCAAAGGGGACTCGGATTCCTCCTTCAAAAACATCGCCTTTTTGCCCCCGGAAAACTCCGTTGTTTGATCCATTGGTTTTTTCTGGTCCGCCGTTGTCGGATAGAAAAACAACGATTGTATTTTCAGTAAGATTGAGTTCCTGTAGTTTTGCCAGAACTAGTCCTACCCCATCATCAACAGCGCTAACCATGGCAGCATAAGTTTTTCTTTTTTTCTCTTTGATATTTTCAAACCGACTTAAATATTTTTCGGTGGCCTGCAATGGTGTGTGAGGAGCATTGTAAGCGAGGTAAATAAAAAATGGATTGTCCTTATTCTTTTCAATGTACGAAACAGCTTCACGCGAGAAAGCATCGGTCAGATATTCAGTTTCCTCAACGCGATCGTAGTTTTTGAGCAGCTTGGTTTTGTAGCCGTCAAACTGTGCTTTTGCCTCAAACGGATCGTTTAATACCAAAAGCTCGGGAAAATATTGATGCCCGCCACTCAAAAACCCATAAAAATCATCGAACCCTCTTTCCAGGGGATGCAAGGTTTCGTGTGCGCCCAAGTGCCATTTGCCAATAGCCAGCGATTTGTAATTTGCTTTTTTCAACACATCGGCCAATGTTTCTTCACTCAGGGGAAGTCCCATTCCCGGATCGTTTGGTGCGAATAACGGATTTCGTCCAAATCCGAAACGATCCTGATAACGGCCAGTAATAAGTCCAGCCCGGCTTGGGCCACAAACGCAATAACTGACATAACCGTTTGTAAATACCACTCCGCGTTCTGCAATCCGATCGATATTGGGCGTCGGGATATCTAAACAACCATTAAATCCAACATCAGCATTTCCCAAATCATCAGCCAGAACAATAATAACGTTGGGCGATGTTGCTTTTTGCTGGGCCTGAATGACCGAAGCAAAAATAATCTGTGTTAGTATTAGTAAAACAATCACTTTCAATTTCATAATTTTCTATTTATGAGTGTTTATTATATCAAGCATTTCTGTTTTCAATTCATCTTTTTTTGAAGAATATTTTTTATTTTCTGCCAGATTTCCCCACTCAAAGGG
>JABMPI010000635.1 GCA_013203755.1 Bacteroidota bacterium | reverse complement strand
GAAATTGTGTGATGAGGAGCACGAAATGGGCGCTGCGTCATCAGCGAAGTTTCTTTATCCATATTCCCTGAAACCGAATGGATTTTTGTAGTTTCCAGTGCTTCGGTTAATGTAAAAGGAGGCAAAACTCCGGGAATTCGTTTTGCTAACATGGTTTTTCCTGAACCGGGAGGGCCAACCAAAATTATATTATGTCCGCCGGCAGCCGCAATTTCAAGGGCACGCTTTACGTTTTCCTGTCCCTTTACATCCACAAAGTCAAGCGAATTATTATTTACACTTGCTGCAAATTCAGCGCGAGTATCAATAACAGTTGGCTCCAAATTATTTTCACCATTCAAAAAATCTATAACTTCAGTAATGTTTTCTGCACCGTAAACTTTTATACATTCTTCTTCGTTTCCCGGAGTCTTTTATTGTTGCCTGAAATCTTCTGACTAAAAACATTTTCCATAAACACACAGCCTGGAATCCGGCAAGGAACTAATAACCGATCGTATTCATCCCAAACGAATCATAAAACAAGCAATCCCGAATCCCGTAATTTCATTAAGTTTTTGCTGTTCCAAAAAAGTATAAAATCACCCGGGGTTTTTTCTTCAAAATCTGTCTGAAGTGTTTTTAATGTATAGTCTGGTGAACAATGAATTTGCAGCGCATCGAGTTTTTCGGCCAGCCACAATCCTTCTTGTTTTTCAAACACCAGTTCCAGTGTTTTGCTTTTTAAATGGATGGTGAGAATCGTGTTCTCGAAATGTTTGTTTTTCTTACGCTTTATTGCTGTTCGAACTTTGGGAGATTTGCCCAACCATATTACTTTAGAACTGGGTGAGGGGAGATAAAAAGTTTGTGATTCAATTACATTTTGAATAAAAATGGAAGGAATCGTTGTGGGTTTTATCTTAAATTCGAACCACTCCTGTAAATTAAGATCAAACCCGATGTCGTGCATATAGTTGTACAACGACTTACGCAAACCTTCGCTGTATTTAGCGTGATCTATCCCTTCCTGATCCAGTATCTGTAAATCGTTATTTGCAAAACTTCCGGCTTGTGTTTGTGCACTTTTTATATTAAATCGTTCCGGATTCATTCCTACAGGACTATGGGCGGTCATGGCAAAGTGATGCCAAAAGCCCGATTGCACAATTCCGGCTTCAAAAAGCTGACGTACAATTTCAAGCGAGTCTATTGTTTCCTGGTGAGATTGCGTAGGGAAACCATACATTAAATAAGCATGAACCATAATCTTAGCCTGCGTAAAATAGTCGCAAACTTTGGCGACCTGAGAAACGCTCACCCCCTTATTTATTAAGCTCAATAAGCGATCTGATGCCACTTCCAGACCGCCTGAAACAGCAATGCAACCAGCATCTTTCAACAAAATGCACAAATCTTTTGTAAAGCTTTTTTCAAAACGGATGTTCGTCCACCAGCTTACATTTAACCCACGACGAATAATCTCCAGCGCCAGGGATTTTAAAAGTGAGGGAGGTGCTGCTTCATCCACAAAGTGAAAACCTGTTTCACCCGTTTGATGAATCATCTCTTCCATGCGGTCGCATATTTGCTTTGCGCTGCTTGGTTCAAAACGTTGTATATAATCGAGCGATGTATCGCAAAACGTGCATCTTCCCCAGTAACATCCATGTGCAAGTGTTAGTTTATTCCAGCGGCCATCGCTCCAAAGGCGGTGCATGGGATTCGCTGTTTCTATTACCGACAAGTATTTTTTTAAGGGTAAATCGCTATAATCAGGGGTACCCACGTCTCTTTGTCCAATATCGCTTTGTGTTGATCCGTTGAAATAAACAACCGCTTCGTTTTCGAGTAAAAAGGTGCGCTTCAAATCTTTTTTCTCACGCCTTCCTTCCCAATATTCGAGCAAGTGTTGAAGCGGTGCTTCACCGTCATCCAATGTAATGTAATCGGTAAACTCAAATACCCGGCTGTCGCTGAGAGAACGTAATTCGGTATTTATGTAGCCGCCTCCTATCACAATTTTCATGTTGGAATGGTGTGTTTTTATCCATTGGCCACATCTCAAAGCACTGTATAAACTACCCGGAAAGGGTACCGAAAAGCCAATACAAGAAGGCTCATATCGTTTTATTTTTTCTTCCAGGAGATGGAGTAAGATGCCATCAACAAATGTGGCGGGTTCATGCAGATTTTCATACAATTCATCGAACGAAGATGCGGCAGCGGATATGTGTTCGGCATACCGGCTAAAGCCAAAATAGGGGTCGACTGTTTCTACAATCAAATCCGAAATATCTTCGAGATATAAGGTAGCCAGGTGGCGGGCCATATCATGCGTGCCCATAACACCAAACGCCCAGTCGATGTCTTTGGCTTGTTCAAAGCGTTTTGCTTCGGGCAGATAGTGTCGTGTGCAAATACGGTGTGCAAGGCTTGGATTTGAGTTTTGAAGAAAGCCAATAACCGCATCAATGGTTTGCAGATAATCGCTGCGCAACGCAAACATGCGGGATGCATTTTCCGAAAGTTCAATTTCTAAGTTTTCAATGCTTGAAAAGAGCTTTTGCAAGCCACTTTTCGAGAACAAAGCAAGGATGACTTCCAGTCCCAAATCGCATTGATTACTTTCTATGCCAATGGTATTTAAAAACCCTTTTAAATAGCATGTGGCCGGATAGGGCGTATTCATTTGCACAAAAGGAGGCGATATCAGTAGTATTTTTTGATTCAAAGCTTCGTATTTTTAATCCAAATGTAGATTTCAATTCTTGGTTGGCAAAACTTTAGCCTGTAATTAACGAAACGCCCTGTTTAGCGTATAAACCAATTTTACAAATTATTCTATAAAACTAAGAGATATTTTTCACATTTGCACTGATGGAAACGTTTCGCAGAATAAATTGTTTTATTTATTTTTTTGCTCTTCCAGGTATTATCACCGATGGGTCTTGTTTTAACAAAACAGAACCGATTATCGGGCAAAAGCACAGCAACAGAAAAATATTAAAATAAGGCTATTGAAATATGCAGGTCGATTGCTAAAATTAAGCCTTATAAAACTAACGCTGGCGAGAATTTGTAATTCGTGCTTCTATTTTACTCTGTTTTTTATACACCGATTGCAAATCGGCGCGAGCGGGAGTGGATCTTATTGTAATTTGTTTGGGGGGCTGGCTCATTTACCTGCAAGTTCCACGGAAAAGATCTTATTACGGGCTTATTTCATTAACAGGCGGTTTTATTTTGTGTATCTGGTTTTTGCTTTTATAAAATCAATGTACTCCCCGCATACTCAAAAATTTCTCTCCTTCCCAACGTTTGCACCGAGGGCAGGTGGAGGTTTGAAATAACCCGAAAGTAGCTTGACTTGACACTAGGCCACTTGAAGAGCTTTCTTTGATTTGCGGTAGAGGTAAGAATTAAAAATATTCCTCCTGGCAAAGCGCAATTGCTTATCAGAATTAATCAATTTTGTAAATACGGATTTAGAAACGCCGAAGTATTCATAGCATGTACCATCCAAAAAGGTCATTTCCAGTAATTGTCCTTTATGCTGAAAGTCTGCTATACCCGATTTGGAAGTGGTGGTGGTGTATTCTTCCAAATTCTTCGCTAATGTTTCTGGAGCGATGCTTACAAGAAAATGATAGCCATCGATAATTTGGCGGCTTTTTATTTCGGCTTCCAAAGCTCTGTCGTCTCCTTCCTGAAATTTATCTGGATGCCATTCTTTTACTAAATTCCGATAGGTCGTTTTAAGTTTCTTAAGATCTGTGTCTTGTTCAACATTAAATAATTTTTTATACGCATTGATACGTTTCATCCCTTTTACTTTTTTATGCTTGATTAAAGACAAAATCCTTGTTTAATTAGTGTTCGTCCATAAAGTCCGACTTCTACGTTACGCTTGTCATAAAAACAGTCATCCGTCAGCTGACGGACTCCTTTATTTTATGACTTCGCAAGCCTTAAATTCGAACTTTCTGAATCGACCACGTACTTTACAAACAGACTCTACTTAAATCAATTCGATTTTTAAAATAAGCGGCGAATGTACATCTTTTTTAGGATTCTGAGCGGAATTATTTTTATATGGCTGTTTAGTGTCTGCCCATAAAGGGACCCCCTCGTTGCATAGGCTGTGTAAATGGAAAATACCTGCTACCCCGGCAATTATTTTTTATGGCGTGTTATTTCTTTCCATTAATCCAGACTTTAATTGTTTCTGCCAATTCGTCCTTTACATTTCCAAATCCATGGTTGGTATCGAAAACACAAATTTGCAATTTCTCAGATTTTAATTCCTAAAGTTTGCGATATAGTGGAAGAATATGTTCTTCTAAAACAACATTGGAATCGTTCCAACCACCCAAAAAGAGTATGTCTCTGTCTGCCAATGATTCTGCGTGTTTTACCTGGTCGTATTTATCGATATCGGACAACCAAAGTTCTATGTATGCTTTCGTATCACAATTTACCGGGCCATCAGGTAATTCACTCGCTTTCAGCATTTGTTCAAACATGTTCCGAAAGTTGTTATCTGTTAAAACCTTTCTTCCGAAAACCGATTCGTCTGCACCTCCAACCGATATAATTCTTTTTATTTCAGGATTATAAATTGCCGCGGTTAGTGCCATTGCACCGCCAAAACTATAACCTGCCACAATAATGTTTGAAGTATCGACATTACAAGTTTCACTATTTTTCTTATTCTTCAGAAATTTAATTGCTGCTCCAATATCGTCCATTGAAGATTCAAAGCTAAATATTCCTTCGCTACTCCAGGTTCCCCGGAAATTAAATACAAGCACATTTATTTGCGATAAACTTAATTTCTTTCCCAAACCAAACTGGTCACCTTCTCCTCCGGGATACCCATGTAATAAAATCAGGGTTGGGTATTTATCCTCTCCTGATACAGGATAAAAATCGGCATTCAATTTAACCCCATTACTGTATAAATCTACTTTTACCGGAGCAGTTTGAGAATAGACAGAGCTTGTAAAAATTGCAAGTATCAATATTAAAATGATTCTTTTTATATATCCCATAATTCGTTTTTTATTTAATGGGCTGTTTATTTATCCATTTCTCAATTTTTTTCATTGCTCCCTTATCAATAGTATGACCTCCCTCAAATTCATATATTGATGTGTTGTAACCGTATTTCCTATAAATATCCTTCGACTTGTGGGCGATATCAATATCAATGATAGCATCTGATTTACCATGAGCAATAAATACTTTCAAATGGTTTGCGGATCGGACATTTTCTTCTACCGGCCATACTATTTCCGATTTCCCGGGATGATTAATTTCCGGACCGGAAAGAATTATTATTCCACTTAGTAAATCACGGTTGTTTATTCCGGCTATTTGAGCAATAATTGAACCTTGAGAAAATCCTAATAAAAACACTTCATTCACCTTGTATTTTTCTTTTAAAACCAGAATCAGGTTTTCAATGTATTTAGATGTGAGCTTTATTGCCCTCTTCATAAATACAGAATCGCCGGAAGGCCAGCCAGACCAATCATAACCAATCTTGTCTCCCATTAACCATTTGTATGGGGCTTCGGGAGTTGCCATAATAAACCGGGGATTTTCAAAGTGCCTCCAAATGTTTTTAAATGTCTCAAACGAGCTACCACCTCCGTGCAAACTAATTACCAAGGGGTAAGATTTATCCGGATTATAATTATCCGGCATTTGTATGTTACATTCAAAAAGAGCCGGACCTTCAAAATAAAGTGAGTCTGAGTTTAATTCATTTAATTCAGCATTCTGTCCGTACACCCCATTGGCAGCAATACAGAAAAACAATGTTAAAGTTCCTATTAGAATATTCCTTAGGGTTTTCATAAGTTTCAATTTTGCGCAATATCATAAACAAACAAGCTTCCTTTATGGCGGATATACAGTCGTTTGTTTTTAATTACCGGAGGTGCCCATAAAAGCGCAAACGGATAATATGGTTTTATATCTAATCTGAAAATACTTATTGTTTTAAACTCTTGTGGAGACCCTTCCCAGAGTGCTACATCTCCCATATTACCAAGTATATAAAATCGATTATCGGCATAGCTTATGGAGCCATAGTTATCTTTCCATGTATATTCTGTTTCACCGGTAAGGGCATTCAGGCAGTGCCAATTATCTTCCATATATATACTTGAATAAATATAGTTATCGAGTATAATAAAACCGGATAACATATTTCTAAGATCTCCTCTTTTCCATAATATTGTTGCTGCCGAACCGTCCTCGCTAAGTTCAATCGCCACAAAGCCGCCTTTCCCTTTTAAAGCTTCGCTTGCCATATAGATTTTGCCTTCGTAGTAAACGGGGGTATTAACATGAACAACATGCCCCGATTGGAAAGGAATAGTCCAGAGTAATTCCCCTTTGTTTGCATCAATTCCTAAAATAGATTTCTCGGTAACCGTAACTACAATTTTTCTTCCATTATGTACAGCCAAAATAGATGAGCTGTAAGTAGCTTCTTCTCCATTTCCCTTGCAAGACCATATTAAATCTCCTGAGAACCGATCTAAACAAACCACATTGTATTCTTCCCCACCAGGAGTACAATAGAACTTATCTCCAACAACCAGGGGAGATTCGGCAATTCCATACTCCATACTGCTGGAATTAAAATCCTCCTGATATGACTTTGTCCATACTTTTGCATGCTTCTTTAAATCGTAACAATTAATCTCTCCCACACTGCTAATAAAATACAAATGATTACCCACAATAGTTGGGGTAGCTCGGGTACCGGTAAAATTAATATTCCAATCTTTTCCGAATTTATCCTCCCACAAAAGATTGCCCTCCAGGTCGAGGCAGTATAAAATTCCACCTGTGCTATCTGGCATACCTGTAATATATATATTCTCATTAGTAACTGCAGCAGAACTATGCCCCATACCCAGGCTATCGTATCTCCATAAAAGATCCGGGCCTTCCTCTGGCCATTCCTGTAATAATCCGGTTTCGGGGAAAATACTATTTCTTTGAGGACCTTTCCTCTGGCTTTCTACATTGGGTGTGCAAGAATAAATAAAGGGAATAATTAGCAATAACAAATAGACTCTTTTAGGATTCATTACGATAAGTTTGGTTATGTATAGTTTTTGGAAGTTATGTACGGGCAGGCTTGATTTTGGTTACAATGCTGGGTTTTCAGGACAGCATTTTTACACTCTGCCGGTAACGAAATCCGTTGGCAAACAAAAACTTCTGCACCATCATTTAGGGCCGTAATTTTTTCCCTTTTATGCGGTTCCTATTGTAGCTGCGAATTGTTTTGTTATATACATCCTCGTGAGTTCAAAGTTTAGATTTGGGAAAGAAAGTCGCAGTTGGCAGTCGCAGTTTGCCGGGAAGAAAAAGAAAGTTAAAAGTCGCAGTAAAAAAAGGAAGAAAGGTTCTGCGGTTTTCTGTGTCTTCTCAGTGGTTGAAATAGGCAGAGGGCAGGGAGCGGGAAGCGGGAAGCAGAGAGTTGGTGACCCCTTTGGGTTTAAAGTTTACATGAATGGATTTGTTTTGTTCAGTTCCGGAATCATCCAGTCATTTGAGAAAAATGCTATATTTGATGCAAACAAACAAGAATAAAATGGAGAAAAAAAATCAATCCAATGGAATAAAACGTCGGGAGTTTTTACGAACCGGCGCAGCGTTTGCAGCTTCTGCACTATTTTTACCTTTAAGTGGAACAACAGTATTCGGCGCTCTTAACGCTAATCAAACGAAAAAATCAATTCCTGCCGTTACGCTCAACAACGGCATAACAATGCCAAGGCTTGGTTTTGGTACAAATACCCTAAACGACTCTACCTGTGTGCGATGTGTAGCTGAAGCAATTTCAGTGGGTTACCGGCTTATTGATACCGCCAACATTTACGGAAACGAAGAATCTGTAGGGGCAGGGATTAAGCAAAGTGGCATTAAAAGGGAAGAACTATTTGTAACCTCAAAACTTTGGGTTGACGATGCGGGGTATGAAAGTACAAAAAAAGCCTATCAAACATCGTTAAACAAACTGGGTCTGGAGTATTTGGATTTATATCTCATCCATCGTCCCAGGGGAGATTTTAAAGGTTCGTGGAAGGCGATGGAAGAACTGTACGAGGCAGGTAAAATCAGGGCCATTGGAGTGAGTAATTTTGAACCTGAACAACTTGCCGATTTGATGGCTTATGCCAAAATCAAACCCGTGATCAATCAAATCGAAACTCATGTTTTCTTTCAGGAGCACATTTCATATGAAGCTTTGAAGAAAAATGAAGTGCAAATGGAAGCCTGGTCTCCTTTTGCAGCAGGTCGTAATGAAATTTTCAGCAACCCAACACTGGCTGCTATTGGCAAAAAGCACAACAAGAGCATTGCTCAGGTGTGTTTAAGGTGGCACTACCAAAGAGGTGTTGTTGCAATCCCAAGATCTTCCCAAAAAGCGCATATGATAGAAAATTTAGTCATTTTTGATTTTGAACTTGATGAATCAGATATGCATACAATAGCCACACTCGATTTAAATACTACTCAATTTCCTGAGTGGGGATGAAAATGAAAATAAACAAATAGGGCAATGGATTAGCTTCCGCGGCAAGACTCTGCGATTCTCTGCGTGTTCTCTGTGGTTGAAAGAGGCAGAGGGCAGAGGATATTTTTGTTGTTAAAAACGACAGACAACTTAGCCCGCAGCGCATGCAAGGGGCTGATAAAGTTTGAATTGAACAGGAAATTTTAAAAGAAGGAGTTCTGACAAACTCCACACCAATTGCAAATCGGCGCAAGCGGGGGGGGAATTCGTGCGCATAAGTTATTTTATATCCCAAATTTGAACTGAACTACGAATGTTTCTCCTCCCAAGAAGGAGGAGTACCCGAGCTTGCGAGGGGGAGATGGTTGGATTAACTTTCAAAGAATATGAAGTTTAACAGCCCGTCTTCGTCCCATTAATATCATTGTAAATAAAATGGTTTGTGAAGTTTTTAATGAAGGGTAAAATTTTTCCTCTTCCGGTAAAATGATTTCCCGGTTCTCGTATTGTCGTATTCCGGAATCGGGATTGTAATCTATTAATCTTGGATGAACTAAAACTTTGTATTTATCTGATATGGCAATTAATCCTCTATCGAAAACCACCGTTAGCGTGAATATGTCTTTGTGCTACTACTATGGTTTGTTTCCAGACACCGATTACCAATCGGCGCCAGCAGGGGGACATTTTATTACACAAACGGTATCATTCATCAAACAAAAAAATTAAAAAGAAAAAATGTAACGTTTTAAAAGTAAGTTGTACACATAAATTGATTTAAATGTGTTTGTTATGTTTATCGCTTTTAAAACATACCTGATAACTTTCCTTTGCGCTGTTCAGCTTTTATCAGTTCAGTCCTGTAAAAATGATGAAATAATTGTACCCGATAACGGGTATCAATGGCCCGACACCAGGCGAACTTACTGGCCAACCGATGGCTGGGAAACTGCTTCTTTGGAAGAATACAACCTTGATTCTCAAAAAATGAACCTGGCTCATCAATTTGCCGAAAACGATGACCTGGCCAGGGCGCTCCTTGTTGTCAAAGGGGGATATATTGTTTTTGAAAAATATTATGGAGATGGTGGTCCCGAAAAAAGCACCAATTTGTGGTCGGTTACAAAAAGTTTTGCATCTGCATTGGTTGGTTTTCTGATTGATGACGGAACAATACCATCAACCAATATTTTGATGAAAGATTTAATGCCCGGGTATCCCGAATTTAATGACATAACACTTCATCATGTATTAACCATGACAACCGGGTTGTCGTGGGCAGAACAAGGCCCGCTTTGGGTCGATTGGATATTTTCCGACGATTGGGTAGCCTCAGCCCTGGCTCGCGAACAAATTAGCAAACCGGGGAAAAAGTTTTATTACAGTTCGGGAAACTCTCACTTTTTAACGGCATTGGTCGATGCTAAAATCAACCTGTCGGTTGGGGAATTTGCCAAACAGCAGCTCTTCGATCCACTGGAAATTCCGTTTCAACCGCTTGAAGAAAATTTGCAATATAACACCTGGAAAGACTATACAACACCACTCTCTCAAACTTGGAGAAAAGATCCAAACGGCATTGAAACAGCCAGTTTCGCGCTGTACTTAACTGCCCGCGACATGGCAAAGTTCGGGTTTCTTTATCTCAATAAGGGGCACTGGGATGGGGAAACAGTTCTTTCAGAAAACTGGATTGAAACATCCACAAAAGATCAGGTAACCAATATTTACGGAAGGTACAGTTACGGTTATCAATGGTACCTTACTATGGTTGGTGGCCATCCGGCATTTCTGGCCAGTGGTTTTGGCGGGCAGATTATTGGCGTTGTTCCCTCCCTCGATTTGGTTGTTGTACTGAAGTACGAGGCTGAAAATCCTGTTCATCCCGAAACAGGAACAAAACATGACGACATGCATTTGTTTGAGCTGGTGGTAAATTCCGTAAAATAATCAATTCTATCGAAGATATACCGATTACAAATCGGCGCGAGCGGTTTTTTTTGGTTATTTAATTACCAAATCCAAACCGAACACGATGCTCTTGAAGTTTTTAATGAAGGGTAAAATTTTCCTCTTCCGGTAAAATGATTTCCCGGTTCTCGTATTGTCG
>JABMPI010000634.1 GCA_013203755.1 Bacteroidota bacterium | reverse complement strand
GATGCAATTACAAAAGCAGACAATTTCTTTAATGCAAAGGAATATGAAAATGCACGCAACGAATATCGCACTGCATTTACTGTAAAACCGGAAGAAACTTATCCGCAGGGTCGAATTGATGAAATTGGAAAGATTTTGGAAGATATGGAATTGGCCAGAAAAGAACAAATTATACTGGATAAAAACTATGCCAATTTAATTCAACAAGCTGATCGTTTTTTTACAGCAAAGAACTATTTACAATCGAAAACAAAATATGAAAATGCACAGGTATTAAAGCCTGATGAAGCCTACCCGAAGAAAAGAATAATTGAGATTGACCAGATTTTACAACAACAACAAATTAATGAGGAGTACCGAGTTATTATTGTTGCTGCCGATGGATTCTTTAAAACTAAAAATTATTTGCAGGCAAAAACAGAATACGAAAAAGCAATAACAGTGAAACCTGAAGAGCAGTATCCTAAATCTCAGATAGGTAAAATAGATGATATTCTGCAAAAAGAGCAGCAACGTATTTTAGCAGAGAAACAAGTGGCAGAAAACTTCGAAAAACGTAGTAATGAGATAACCCAAATGAACAGTGAGATTGAGGCGCGCGATATTGAAAGTGAAGCTGGATTGACTGATTTGTATAATCAGCTTATTGTTAAAGCAGATGCATTTTTTAATGACAAACAATACAATGTTGCACGTGCGTGGTATTATCAGGCTTGGGATATTAAACCGGAAGAGACGTATCCACCTCAACGAATCGATGAGATTAACCGTTTGATAAATGGAATGTTGCTAAGTCAGCGCGATCGGGATTATCAAAAATATATCGATTTAGGAGATTCTACCGTTCGGGATAATCAATTGGCTGTTGCTCGTGGATGGTTTAACCAGGCTCTTGGAATAAAAGCTAACGAGGCTTATCCAAAAGATCAGATTGCTGAAATTCAGAAAAAAATTGCCGAACGTCTGGCTGGTCAAGCCGGGCAGCAATTTGAATTGAACGTTGAAAAGGCATCAAAATCTTTTGATACCCAGAACTATAATGTGGCTCGTTTCTGGTATAAAAAAGCTTTGGAATTGCGACCCAACGATGAACGTGTAAAAGCTCGATTGCTGGAGATTCTGGAAGCTTTAAAATAGACGAAATAAAGAAGAGGAATCCAATTCAATTGCATTCCTCTTCTTATATCTTTTTGTTATTTATACCTTGTGCAATTTTTTATTTTTTTACTCCTCCCAGGTAAAAGCATTTCGTACCATTTCCAGACTTTGCGGAACAGCAACCATTGGATCGGCTTCTCCTTCAAATTCTACTGAAACATAGCCGCGATAGTCTACTTTTCTAAATATTTCTGCAACTCGGTTATAA
The DNA here is from genome assembly GCA_013203755.1 of Bacteroidota bacterium. Taxonomy (GTDB): domain Bacteria; phylum Bacteroidota; class Bacteroidia; order Bacteroidales; family Prolixibacteraceae; genus Draconibacterium. The sequence goes on along the minus strand of JABMPI010000634.1, from coordinate 29,670 downwards.
TCAATGTCCAGTGTGTACCATTTTCCTCCGCCAAAATAAGTTTTAGCTTGAATAAGAGAAGTTTTTGGTGCCATCATTTCCAACTGACTATATTGGTTTTCCAAAAAATTTCCGGTGTCGGATGTAATTTGTAACCAAGGCGAATCCACGGCATTTACAATGCGCAAAACACCTTCTGCAGTTCTACCCAATCCCCAATGGTTTTCTAAACCAAGCACTACACCACATTTTTCGGCAGTTGGAATACATTGTTCAATGGCATCAATTACCCATTTAAAACCATCATCATCCGAATATCCATCTAAATTTGGTTCAATACCCTTTTTAGCCATTAAATCGTCAAACGATTTTGAAGTTCCCCAACGACCGGTATTTAACCGCATGGTTGGAATCCCAAGTTGGTAGGCAAGTTCTAATTGATGGATAGTCTTTTTTATCTCCTCGTCGCGTTCTTTTTTGTTGGGAAATAGAAATCCCTGATGTGTTGAAAACCCCATTAAATCAAGTCCTGCATGGAAAGCTTGTCGTTTTAATTTTTGTAAGTAGCTGTTGTCTTCCGATTGCATTTGATAGAGTAAGAACTCAATTCCATCGAATCCCATTTCTGCAGCTTTTTCAATACAATCTTCAATGGGAGAATTTTCTTTGGGACCATTAAATTGCCAAAACGAGTAGGTGGAAACACCTATTTTATTGCGGCGAATTTTTTTAGGTGCCTGTTTTGTTAATTCACCGGCTTTTACATTTGAAACAGCTAATCCGGCTCCTGCCACTGCCATTGCCGTTTTTTGAATAAAGTTGCGTCTTGAAGTATTCATAATAATTGGTTAATGAATTAGATTTATTGGTTGAATATAAAAAATATTATTTTAGGAACAACATTTAGATTTTGATCTATCTGAAGATGTAATTGTGTTTATTTCCAATACTACAGCGTATCTATTTTATTTATTTGCAAAACCAAAGCTGAAAATGAATTCATTTTCTTTTTATGGTATGCCGGTTAGTAAAGTTTTAAAGACGAATTGGGTATCTGGCAGTTTCTGTAAAATACACAAGTATATTTATCAATAATCGTTTATAAGGAAATGTTATATTTGTACCCATAAAAGAGAATTTAGCACCAAGAGATAAAGGCAATTGAATTTTTATTCTGGCAAAGTTATTTAGTCAATTCAGATTTCCGCAGTCCTGGACAAACCAAAAATCAAACTAGTTTTTATGAGAAGTATAATATCTATTATTTTTTTATTGATTGCATTTTTAGGCATTGCAAATGAAAAAGCAGCACTGGAAAAACAATCCGTAAAAATATCCGGATCTTTAAGTATAAATACCAATGGTATAGCACCCATCCCGTCTTTCTCTTTTGGAAAACCAATAATAAGTACTAACCTGTCGATTTCGAGAAACAGGTTTAGTTACGATCCTTTTTTTGCCTATAGTTTTGATTTAAAGCCCTGGATTATTGATAATTGGTTTCATTATAAATTGGTGGTTAAACCTAAGTTTGAAATGCGGACAGGTGTTAATGTGAGTATGTTTTTTAGTGAATATAAAATGCCAGAAGTAGATCTTTGGCAGGGGCAGAGATATACAACCCTGGAATTAGCGGAAACTTACAAATTCTCGGAAACAAGTTCTCTTAGCCTTTTAACCTGGTACGATAGGGGGCTTGAAGATGGAACAATTTCAGGTTACTTTATCAATTTGGTTGCCGATAAATCTGATATTTCTATTGGTAGCCATTTTTTAATGGACATAAATCTGCAAGCCTTTTTTATCGATTATACCGACAAAAATGATGGCCTTTTTTTGGCGCCAACAATTACTTGTTCGTCAACAGATATTCCGGCTTTTGTGTTTTTTCAGGGAATTCAGCAATTGGTAACTAATATGTTGCCTGCTCCCGACTTTTCGTGGAACCTGGGTGTTGGGTTTTCATTCTAAAAAAATCACCAACCATTTACAAATTATTTTAATCTGAAATAAAAATTGAATGCGGAAATTGAGTGCGGGAATTGATGATCTTTTTAAACCATATTTTTTTAAAAATAACCTTAATAGCCCTGTATTATCTCCTTCTGAAGATGACCTTATAAACCTTATTGTTTTTCAACATAGAAGTTTAATCAGGTTTGGTGATACCGGATATTCAAATTAGATATTAAGGTTAAAAATCTAAAGATGAGGTTTTTAAGAATATGTGAACTCAATACCTTTATCTTCCCCCATAAATTTCATTTGCCAAATATCAGTCATTCACCTTTGTATTCAAACTCTGAAAACCTTCACCTAAAATTTCTTTAGCATCCATTATCGTAATAAATGCATCGGGATCTATTTTGCTGATGAACTCTTCCAGAATGGCCACTTCGCGTCGGCTTACTACCGTATAAATTATCTGTTTTTCTTCTCCGGTAAACATTCCTTCTCCGTGCAAATAGGTTCCGCCGCGCTCTAAATCGTAAAGTAATTTGTGCTTTATTTCTATGTGTTTGTTGGAAATAATTAGCAATGCTTTGTTATAATTTGCTCCTTCAATTGTCATGTCTATTGCTCGCCCCGCAATGTAAATAACCACCCACGAATACAGGGGAATTTGCCAGTCTTGAAAAGCAAATAAGGCTAAGAGAACAATAACTGAATCGACATAAATCATAAGTTTTCCTAATTGCAAGTGTGTGTATTTTGCAATAATCATGGCAATAATATCGGATCCACCAGAAGTTGCCCGCGACTTAAAAATAAGACCTAAGCCAAAACCGAGTAGTACACCTCCAAAAACCGAAGAAAGTAAAACATCGTCGACTAAAGCCATATTCCCCTCGGGTTGGAAATAGGAAATTCCATCGATAAATATAGAAGTAAGAACAAAGCCAATAATGGTTTTTATACCAAAACGAGGCCCTAATATTTTAATTCCTGCAATGGTAAGCGGTATATTAAGTATTAAACCAAACAGACCAATTGGAATTCCATCGGGCCAAAAGGGGAAAATACCTTGGGTTGAATAATGAACAACAATAGCAATTCCGTAAACTCCTCCTGGTACAATTTTATGGGGAGTGATAAAAAATACAAATCCGGCAGCCAAAATAAAGGATCCAATTAAAATGAAAAAATAGTCCTTAATCCATTTTTTGCTAAATACTTTGTCGTTTGATAGGAATGTCATCGCTTCTAATTTTTGTGCAAATCACATAAATTTAGAAGAATAAAATTGTGATAATTATCATTAAAAACGGTTACCAAATGATGTTAAAAGACATATGGAAATAATTGATAAATGGAAGAATAGATAAACTGTTAAATTGATAAATGGTGAAAGTGTTATCGGGTTTTATCAATAATCCTTTAAATTAGTCTAACACAAATTTGTATGAAATTGTTCCTTGCTGAAAAGCAGGGGCTTTCTCATCTACATTAAACTTTGTTTTTAACGCAGCAGATTTTGCCTCGTTCCAAAATTGTTGATTCATAATTGTTGTGCCACGGGCTCCTGGTTCCGCACCGGTAACTTTACCATATTTATCTACAGTAACTTTTACAACAACAGTTCCTGCATCGTTTCCAGGGTATTTGGGTTTTGGCAATGAGGTTGCAGATCTACCGGAAAGACTAAATGATACACCTGAACCCTGATCTCCAGATCCGCTTCCACCCGTGCCATATTTTCCGGCATTAGCATCTCCCGTAGCAACTCCCTGGTTTCCACCTGGGAAAGTTGCTCCCTGGCTTTTCCCATCGCTGCTTCCGGTACCTCCACTGCCCGAACCACTATTGGCAAAAGCACCTTGAGTACGCGAGTTTATTTCGTTGATTTTTCGTTGCTCTTCTTCTCTTTTCTTTTGTGCAGCCTCTTCACGAGCTTTACGTTCTGCTTCTTCGCGGGCTATTTTTTCTGCTTCTTCTCTGCGCTTGCGATCTATCTCTTCTTGTTGTTTCCGAATTCGATCTTCCTCAACTTTTATTAACCGATCGCTTTCTTGCTGCTTTTTAATGCGTGCATCTTCTATTTCTTGCTTACGTTTTTTCTCTTCAATCCGCTTTTTCTCTTCAGCAGCATCAATAGCAGCCGTTTTTTCGTAATCCTGAGTTAATGCAACCTCTTTGGCTGGTTGTGGTTTTGGTGTTGATGTTTTTGGCGGAGGTGGGGTAGCAGCCGGTGGCGTTACCTTTTCTTGCTGAGGCTGTGGTTTTTCTTTTTGTACCGATTGAACTGGTTTTGGATTTTTGCGTGCCGGGCTTGGTTCCCGGTCACCCAAACCTTTATCGCTATTTCCAAAATTTACAAGAATTCCTTCTTCTCCCGGCAGAGGTAGCGGTGTAAAAAAGCCGAGAAAAATGAGTATTAATAGAATGATCGTATGAAAAACAATCGTTCCTATTAATCCTTTTTTATGATCCTTGTAATATTCCATTTAATAAACCGGGTTTGCTCTTTTATTCTGAATAAATATGGTCGTCTCTCTCAGTTATTCAGGTGCGGTAGCCGCAATCATTTTGTACTTATTTCTTTTTGCAATGTTCATTATTTTTACAACTTCGTCCCATTGAACGGTTTTGTCAGCATGAAGTGTAATATAAATCTCGTCGTTTCCTACTCCGAATTTATTTTGCAAAAAGGGTTCAATTTCATTAAAAGCTACTCGTTTTACATTTCCATCATCGTTTACATAATATTGTTTGTTACTTGTAATAGAAATGGTTGTTCTTGATTTTGCGGTGGTTTGATTATTACTTTGCGGGAGTAATAACTTTAACGCGTTAGGCGCAATAAGAGTAGAAGTAACCATAAAGAAAATAAGCAATAGAAATACAATGTCCGTCATAGACGACATACTAAATGCGGCATTTACTTTATTTCTGCGTTTTAGTGCCATTTTGTTCTATTAAGCAGGTTCGTTTAGTAAATCCATAAATTCAGAAGTAGTTGCTTCCATTTTGAAAACCACTTTTTCTACATTGGCAACCAGTATATTATACGCGAAGTATGCGATAATACCTACAATTAACCCGGCAACTGTGGTAACCATCGCCTGGTAAATACCTGTTGATAGTAAAGTTACGTCGATGTTGTTTCCTGCATTAGACATGTCGTAAAATGCTTGAATCATTCCCATAACTGTTCCGAGGAATCCAATCATTGGAGCTCCACCGGCAACCGATGCCAAAGTTGGTAATCCCTTTTCTAATTTTGAAATTTCAAGGTTGCCAACAACTTCAATTGCACCATTTACATCTGCCAGGGGGCGCCCAATCCTGCTAATTCCTTTTTCCATCATTCGTGCAGCCGGGGTCGAATTACTTCTGCACAATGCAATTGCAGCATCAATTTTACCCGTTGTAATGTATGCTTTTACCTGATCGAGCAAACTACTTTCAAATTTACCGGCCTTTTTTATTGCGAAAAAGCGGTCGAAAAAAATGTAAACTGCTATTATTGATAATAGTAGAATGGGAATCATTATCCACCCGCCTTTTACAGCCATGTCTATAAATTTGGTGGAAATTCCTTCCGGTTCCATTGCAAGGGAGTCAATTTCTGTAGCCAAATCAGTCTGAATCATTAATAATTTCAACATGAGTATTTATTGTTTATTTCTTTAAAATTCATAAAAACAAAACGAGGTATAACAGTAAATATTATACCTCGCTAAAATAAGGATTATTTTAGCACGCTTTTAAACTGAAACGTTGTCAAATTGCATAGTTATGAACAATCATACATTAATAGGTTACAATGCAAACATCAAATAATAAACACCGGCACCAGCTAAATAACCCACTATTGCCAAAAGAGATATATTTTTCATGTACCAAATAAAATCTATTTTTTCCAATCCCATTGCAGCAACACCAGCGGCAGAGCCAATTATTAATATGCTGCCACCTGTTCCGGCAGTGTATGCAAGAAATTCCCAGAATAGCCCATCCTGGGTGAAAAATGCGTCGTAACCAGCTGATCCTGCTTCTGTAATAGGATACATTCCCATAGAACCTGCAACCAATGGTACATTGTCAACTATTGAAGAAAGTATACCAATGGCAAGATCAATTAAGTAGATATTTCCAAGTTTTTCATCTAAATACGTTGCAAGAATGTTTAAGTGACCTGCTGATTGTAAAGCAGCTACTGCTGAAAGAATTCCTAAAAAGAAAAGTACAGTAGGTACATCAACCTTTTGAAGTATAGCAACTACCTTTAGTTTATTTTTAACTTTACTAGGTTTGTCTTTGTGAATTACTTCGCCAACTACCCAAATAACACCAAGCGATAAAAGCATTCCCATATATGGAGGTAAATGCGTTAATGTTTTAAAAACGGGAACAAATAATAAACCCGAAACACCTATGATTAAAAACAATAATCTTTCACCTTGAGTGGTATAATCATCACCAAAGTCTTCAATGTCCGGACGGGTAACGTTTCCTTTCATTGTAAATGTTAGAATAATTAAAGGAACAATCATACATACCAAACTTGGAATAATAACATTAGTAATAATACTTCCGGCTGTAATTTGCCCGCCAATCCAAAGCATAATTGTTGTAACATCTCCAATTGGCGACCATGCTCCACCTGCATTTGCTGCCAGCACTACCATACTTGCAAAAAACCAACGTGTTTGCTTGTCGTCTATTAATTTACGAAGCAGTGCAACCAATACAATTGTAGTGGTAAGGTTGTCTAATAATGCAGACATAAAAAAGGTAAGGAAACTTAAAATCCAAAGTAATTTTACTTTGTCAGTAGTTTTAATTTTATCGGTAATAATTTTGAATCCTTCGTGTTGGTCAACCACTTCAACAATGGTCATTGCACCCAATAAGAAAAATAGAATTGAGCCAATTTCGCCTAAGTGATGGATTATTTCTATTTCAGAAATAAATTCGTGAATGGCATGTATTCCGTGTGCATCGGGGTTTGCGGCTTGAAACGCGATCCATGAAGGACTAAATCCCATGTGGAGAATATCTTCTGCACCCAGAATGTAAATAACCCAGCACATTGTGCCAATAATTAAAGCCGACGCAGCTTTGTCGACTTTCAGAGGATGTTCCAGAGCAATTGCAGTGTAGCCCAGAACAAAAACAACAACCATTAATATAAACATAGCAATAGATTTATGAGTTAAAGCTTATTTTTAAGAGATGCAAAAGTATATTATAGCTTCGATAATAAAAAGAATTCTATCGGTTTTTAATATCGTTTATACCGGAATTTTTAATTTAATCATTTTAAAACAGGTTAAACTAAACTTATTTTTTCTTTTTGAAAATTGAGCCTATCTTTTTTATCAGTTCGTTTAATGTATTATACTCTTCTTTAAAAGATAATCCAACACCTTGTGTGTAGGGTGCAGTTTCATAAATTAAATTATTGTTGGAACGATTAAATGCTTTAAACTGAATTTTTCCACTGGGTACTAATTTTACTTTCATGTCGAAATCTCCAACAATTTGACTACTGTTTCTGGACTCCGGATTTACATTGTTTCCAATGTTCCCGTTTAAAGTTACACGGTCGTTAAAAATTTGTGTACTCAAAGCCAATTCAATTTCATCGTTTGTAATGCTGTTTCCGGGGCGGTAGTTAAAGCCAACATCCCAGTTGTTGCTTATTTGCGAAAGCCAGTTGCTTAATTGGTTCGAGAAAACTTCGCTTGCTGTTGTTCCCAAAGTATTTGGGTTTTGCGATTCAAATTGACCTCTTAAATATTCAGGAGTATAAAATTTCCCCAAAACGATTAATGAGAGAATCTGTTTATTCATCTCCTCTTCTGTATTTATAAATTGTTGCAAAATTCCTATTAATGATTCGTCTTCTTCCGGGAAATCAATTTCAAAATCAATTAACGGATTTGTTAGCTCTTCGGTAAGTAATATTTTACATTCCACAGGTATTCGTTGGTAAATATCTTCTCCTTGAATAAGGTAACTCTCCATCATTAAATCGTATAAAGCTGCTTTTAGTTTGTAAATGGCTGTTAAATCGATAATCGCATTATATGGGTCGCCTGACCAAACAATTGAACCTCCCTGCTCAATCGTAAAGCGCTTGTTCATAATGTTTTGTAGGGTGAATAGATAATCTCCTTCAGTTACCAAATAATCTCCCGACAAAAAGATATTTTCGTCTTTGTCCATTTCAAAAAGAAGAATGCCTTCGCCCTGAGCTTTAATTACATCCCCAATACTGGAGTTGTAAACTAGCTGAACTTTGGCTTCGGGTGTAGCTTCAACAGTAAGATTTATTGTGAAATAACTTTTAGTTTTATTGGCAAAAAATTGTTCTTGTTTGTCATCCTTCTCCGTGGTTATAAATTCAACAAAATCGTATTGTTCTACATCTCCCTCATAATCCATCGAAATGTTAATGTTTGTGCCTTTTAGTGTTGTTGCAGAGCCTTTTAAAGCAACTTTTAGTCCCTGTCCGGTAAGGTCAAGTTTGCAATTGGCAAAAGCATCGCCATAAAACATTTCGTTATGTCTTGCAGTTGTGTTTAGAGCTAATATTTTGGGTGAATTTATGTCTAAATCATAAATCATATTTTTAAAATTGTCGTGAACCAATACGCCATTAAAATCCCCTGTATTGTTATAACCATCCTTAAAAGCAATGTTATCAAATTGAATGGTGTCTGTTTTAAAATAAACAGAGTCGGTAAAATAGTAGTTGGCTTGTGTATAATCTATTTTTAATCCGGCATTGGCTGCAAACAGTGCGCCATTAAATTTTAATTTGTTTAGAGTGCCTCCAATTTTAACGTTTCCCGAAGCACTGCCTTGAAAATCAGAAAGGTTCTTAGTAATTACCGCACCTAAAAGTTTTAACGATAAACTATCTGCATGGGTATTGAAATTCAATTCTGTTGTTTCCGGATTATAACTTCCGTTGGCTTTAAAACTGTTTCGCTTGTCTTTTGTAATTACTATTTCAGAATTAACCAAAGCATTTGTTTGGTCCCAGTTACTTGTAACATTAATATTTCCAATTAAAAACTTTTCAAATTTAAAATCGTCAATGGTTATGTCCGATAAAATTACTGGCTTGTCATATAAATCAGTAATTCCGATGGAACAATTTACTATTCCTTCCATCGAACTTTTCTTTCCAAAACTCTTTTGTAGAAAATCAATTTCAAGGTTGTCGAAATTAATTGAAAGCAAATTCGATTTGTCTTTGGAAATATCTCCTGCTATTTTAAGGCTCTGTTGCCCATTGTGCAAATTGAATTTGTTTAATGAAATAGATGAAGAATCGATAGTTGTTGTAAATTTATCGAACTGCCACATTGTATCGGCAATAAATATTTCTGAAGGAAAACATTCTACAAAAATACTGGGGTAATTGGAGGAATCGGAGGCAGAGAAAACGGAGCGCGACTTTATCGAGCTGTTTTTTGTTGAATCCTGAACAATGTTCCAGGAAATTAAATTATTTGTTTCGTTATTCGCTATTTTAGAGTCTATTGTGAAGTCGTAAATTATCATCCCATTTTTATGGAGAATTTCACCAAACTTAAATTTCGATGAATATTTTTCGTCAATTACCCTGTTGGCGATAAATATATTTCTAAACCACATATTTTTGTATTGAAAGCCGGGGATGCTGCCTTCCAATTCGAAACTGGAGTTCTCCGATTTCATGTTTCCATACAAAAGAAAGGGTGTTTCAAACTTTAAACCCGGATAAAAAACTGCGGTCAGACTATCCAAATTTTTAACATTTATCCGGTATTCAAATTCATTTTGTTGGGCATCTTTCGCATATTCAAAATTTATTGCTGGGAGAAAATGGCCGATAGTTTGTTTAAAGGAATTCAACAAACTTTTGTAATGGTAATTTCCTCCAATTTCAAAATCAAAAAAATCGGAAGTTAAAGACAAGGTTTTAGTTGAATCTTCAGGTACCGAAACCAATTGTAAATTATCAAACTTTACTATTCCGTTTGTGTTTTTATAAGTGCCGTTATTTACAATAATAACACCTTTCAGGTTATCAACATTGTTGCCCGTAAATTTCGCCTTTAAATTTAAACCGAGTTCTGCATTGGGGTATTTATTGCTTAGATTCAGGCTTTCTGGAAAAAATTTATTTAGTTCTAAATTGAAATTGAAATCTGGTTTATCATTGTTTAAATCAATTTGTCCTTGAAAATCAAATTTTAAATTAGGGTCGTTTATACTTAACAGGCCATCAAACATTTTGTCCATGTATATTCCGTCCATTTCAATGTTTTTGTACACATAATTGTTAAGTCCAATTTCAGAAATATCACCTTTAAACAAACCGGCAAGTGTATTATTTGTGTTATTGAAATTTCCATCTACCTCGCCATTAAAAGTAATGTTGCCGAATGTATTGTTTTTTAAAAGATCACCAAGATTAAAATCGGTAGTAGAAACCCGACCCTGGTAATGGATTGTTCCTTTATCTTTTGGCACAACCGAAATGTCAGTTTTTAAAATTCCCATTTGGCTTTCTAATGTTCCAAAAGTTACAAAGTCGGAGATAAATCCACTGAAATTTCCCGAGAAACTTAACATCCCTGCTTCGTAAAAAGAATCGGGGAATACCAGTGTTTTTAGATTGGATTTTTGAGGGAGTTTAATATTTGAAATATCCGAAAAAGTTGTTTTCGATCGTTTTAAATCGAAAAACAGATACATGGTTTCCATGTTCGATATTCCATTAACATAAAAATCCAGAACCGCTTCGGTACTCTTTCCGGTTTTGAGAAGTAAATTTTTTCCCTTTAAATCGTCAACATCTCCATAAATTCGCCCCGATAAATTAATATTCTGATCCATGCCGCGCAAAGTTGGAACCAGTTCGGCAAGCTCGAGTAAACTTAGTTTCGACTTGTTAAGATTAAAATCTATTTTAGGTTTGTTAACGGGCTGTTGTTTGCTCTCTTTTAATTGCAAGATTAATTCGGAGTTGCTTAATTCGGAGTGTTTGCTTTTTAGATTTATCGATTTAATCTCAATCTGATTTGGCGTAGCTAATAAATTTGCCGAAAAATGTTCCAGATTTAATTTTTTTCCATCATTAAAGTTTAGGTCGTTTAATTTTAATTGAATCGTGTCATGTTTACTTTCAAAGTCAGAAATATTTACATTCAAATTACTTAAAAAAATATTTTTTTTATTTTTTGAATAGGAATCAGTAAAAGTTATACTGGATTGAAGAAAACCAAATTTGTTACAGTTTATTTCCCAATCGGCAGAAGTGTCTTTTTCGGTTTTAAGAGAATCTATAAGAAAACTAAAATTAAAATGATTTGCAGAGTCACGATCAATGGCAATTATATTGTTTTCAAAGGTTAATTCAGCAATCGAAATTTTATTTTTTCGAATACTTAGGGTGTCAATTTTTGCAGAAATCCACTCAGCGTAAATTAGTGTATCGTTATTTTGCCCTTCAAACAAAACATCATTTAAAATAATTTTATTAAAAAAGGCGATGTCTACTTTACCAATACTAATTTTTGTATTGGTTTTTCGCGAAAGTCGCTCCGCTAAGTTTTTTGTTATAATAGTCTGTACACGACTGCTTTGCAGAGTTGTGTAGCTCGCGCTTAGCACCGCTAAAAGCAATGCTATAACTATAATCGTTATTTTCCAACCTTTTTTAATAATTTTGCATTTTTCAAAAACGAACTTAAACTTTTTCAGGCAAATAAAGTGTGCGGTTAACCGTTTTTTGTTAACTATCTTCTTTTAATAAACCAACTGGAATAAACCAGATGAATTTTCACCTGTTTTAGTAACGTTAAAAAATAGAGTAGAGTTGTATGAATGCAAATGAAATAACGATTTTAGGGATAGAATCGTCGTGCGATGATACATCGGCGGCAATAATTCGCGATGGTGTAATATTGTCGAATGTTGTTGCCAACCAGAAAGTACATGAAGAATACGGGGGGGTGGTTCCGGAATTGGCATCGCGAGCCCACCAGCAAAATATTATTCCTGTGGTTGATTTGGCGATTAAAAACGCAGGGATTAATAGAAATGAAATTAGTGCAGTTGCATTTACTCGTGGTCCGGGTTTATTGGGTTCCCTTTTGGTAGGCACCTCGTTTGCCAAAGGTTTTTCTTTGGCTGCCGGAATTCCATTAATAGACGTTAACCATTTGCAGGGGCATGTTCTGGCGCTTTTTATTAAAGAAAAAGAAGTGCCTTTTAATCCACCCAATTTTCCATTTTTATGTTTGCTGGTTTCTGGTGGAAATTCACAAATAATTTTGGTTCGTGATTATTTGAAAATGGAAGTAATTGGACAAACCATCGACGATGCTGCGGGCGAAGCATTCGATAAATGTGCAAAAGTAATGGGTTTGCCTTATCCGGGTGGACCACATGTCGACCGCTTGGCAAAAGATGGTGATCCCTTGAAATTTGAATTTACCAGACCACGCATTCAAGGTTTCGATTATAGTTTTAGCGGTTTAAAAACCAACTTCCTCTATTTTTTACGTGACCGCTTAAAAGAGAATGAAAATTTTATTGAGGAGAACCTTAACGATCTTTGTGCATCGATACAATATACTATTATTGAAATTCTTTTAAACAAATTAAAACGCGCTGTCAAAGAAACCGGGATAAAAGAAATTACTATTGCAGGTGGAGTTTCTGCCAACTCGGGGCTGAGAAATGCATTAAAAGTAAATGCCGAAAAATATCGTTGGAATCTTATTATTCCCAAATTTGAATATACCATGGATAATGCTGCTATGATTGCAATTACAGGGTATTATAAGTATTTGAACAAAGAATTTATTGGACAGAATGTTGTGCCTTTCGCACGAACGAAGTTGTAGGGGGGGAAATGTTCAGAGTTCAAAGTTTAAAATTCGGTATTTAATTCAAAAATTAAAATGATTTTTCAGGAGAAATTAGTTCATGGGACATTAATAAAACGCTACAAAAGGTTTTTGGCCGATATTGAATTGGACGACGGAACAGAAATAGTGGCACATTGTACAAATTCAGGCTCGATGAAAAGCTGCATAGAAAATGGTGCAGAGGTTTATTTAACACCTGTGAACGATCCCAAACGTAAAACAAAATTTACCTGGGAAATGATTAAGATAAACGGCAATTGGGTGGGTATAAATACCGGAATTCCAAATAAGTTAGCTTTCGAAGCCATTTCTTCCGGAGAGATTCCTGAATTAGCAGGCTACACAAATGTGAAAAGAGAAGTAACATTTGGCGATTCGCGTTTTGATATTTTTGCTGAAAATGAAAAGGAACAATGTTTTGTTGAAGTGAAAAATGTTTCCATGAAAGAGGGCAAGTATGCACTGTTTCCCGATTCTGTTACTACTCGTGGGCAAAAACACTTAAAAACATTAATAGAGGTGAAATCGAAGGGAATGCGAGCGGTAATGTTATACATTATTCAGCGCAGCGATGTTGAGGTTTTTGCTGCCGCTTCTGAAATTGATCCTGATTATGCGAAATTTTTAAAAGAAGCTGTTGAGGCCGGAGTAGAAGTAATTCCGATGCAAGCAACAGTTACTCCCGAAAAAATTGAACTGGTAAAAAAACTACCTTTTGAGATTTAATCGAATAATTCTTAGTGGGTTACCAAGGGTGTCAATAAATTCTCTTATCTTCTCATTCACTCCTTTTTCTCAATTTCCTCAATTGTTCCATAAAACGACATTACCTGCCGGTTGGTGCTTGTAATATTCAGCGATGCATAACCTAAATCTGATATGTGAAAGGCAAAATTAATAACATCCATTTTGTTTTTAACTTCAAATTTAATGTGGTATCCTTTTTTATCTTGTTCAAATAAATAATTGCTAATTGGTAGTTCAAAATCGAAAGGAGAAGTTCTACTGCCATATTCTACATGGTAAGCAACGCCATAAAAAGGTAAATACGATTTTATAGAATCACCATTTATTTCAGCATTAAAAAAATAGTTTAATGGAATGCTGCCACCACTCATTGGTTGCGCATTTGTGGCATTAAATACAAATGTTTTAATTTTAAGCAAATTGTTTATCTCCTCAATTCTTTGTGCTTTTTTTTCAGCCTTCAATTCTTTGCGGTTTTTCTTTTCCGAATCTTGCGCATAAACAGAAATAACTGCAAAAAAGAATATCAAAATAAAAAATATATTTTTCATGACCTTCGAATTTTATATTGACGTTTTTAATTCTATTTTAGTTTCTTTAAATGTTGCGTATTGTAACAATAATTACTTCAGTTTATTTATACGGAAAGGATGGAATTTCGTTTTTTGAATTTTCATTTCTATTTATTATTTATTGGAGAAATGATTATTAATAATGGATAATTTTTGGTTTCAAAAGATATAGTTAAATATTTGCTGGTAAAATAGAAAGAGAATGAAACGAGCGTGGAAAATGTTTCCGCAAAGGCAATGCTTATGGTGCGAGTTACATAAGTTACAAATAATTACATACAATTTAAACTTATGAAATATATTGGAGCACATGTTAGTGCTGCTGGCGGTGTAGAGAACGCGCCCGAAAATGCACATAAATTAGGAGCCACAGCTTTTGCTTTTTTTACAAAAAATCAACGACAGTGGGTTGCAAAGCCACTTACTGAAGAAAGTATTTCAGCTTTTAAAGCCAATTGCAAAAAATACGGTTATCAACCACATCAGATATTACCGCACGATAGTTATCTCATAAATCTAGGCCATCCGGAAGAAGAACCGTTACAAAAATCGAGAAATGCTTTTTTAGATGAAATACAACGTTGCGAACAATTGGGGTTGGATCGAATTAATTTTCATCCGGGTAGCCATTTGAAAAAAACAAGCGAAGAGAAATGTTTAATAGCCATTGCCGAATCAATTAATTGGGCGTTGGATCAAACGTTCGGGGTAATTGCGGTTATTGAAAATACTGCCGGTCAGGGTACTAATCTTGGTTTTTCGTTTTATCAACTAAAAAGTATTATCAATCAGGTTGAAGATAAAAGTAGAGTTGGAGTTTGTATTGATACTTGCCATGCCTACTCAGCCGGATACGATTTTAAAACTAAAGCCGGTTTTGAAAAGGTGTTTAAGGAATTTGAAGAGGTAGTTGGTTTTAAATATTTGAAAGGGATGTACTTAAACGACTCTAAAAAGGAGTTGGGCTCGCGTGTAGACAGACATGAAAGTTTGGGAGCAGGAACAATTGGACTCGAACTTTTTGAATGCATTATGAATGACTCCAGATTTGATGGAATTCCCATGGTTTTGGAAACACCAAACGAAGAGATTTGGCCGCAAGAAATTCAATTATTAAAAGAGATACAAAGATGAGAGAAATAGTATATTTAAATGGAGAATTCGTATTACAGGACGAGGCAAAAATATCACCCCGAGATCGTGGGTTTATCTTTGCCGATGGTGTGTACGAAGTGGCAAAGTATTACAACGGAAAACCTTTTCGGTACGATGATCATCTTACACGATTAAAAAGAAGCCTGGCCGAATTAAGTATTGATTTTAATGAAACTGATGGATTGCAAGCAGTCTTTCAAAATTTACTTTCAAAAAACAATCTGGAAAAAACGCATGCCGGAGTTTACATCCAAATTTCAAGAGGCGAATACAAACGTATTCATTCTTTTCCTGAAAATGTTAAATCAACTGTTTATGCTTATGCATTCGAATTGCCCTCGTCTAGCGAAGATTTAGAGAACGGTATTAAAGTAATTACCCACGAAGACATTCGCTGGCAACGTTGCGATATTAAGTCGGTTTCGCTTTTGCCCAATACAATGTTATTTAATAAAGCTGTGGAGGCCGAAGCAGGTGAATGTGTTTTAATTCGCAATGGAATGGTAACTGAAGCAACTCATTCGAGTGTTCTTGGAGTGAAAAATGGTGTTGTAATTACACGTCCGTTGTCAAATTTAATTTTGCCGGGAATTACCAGAAAAGTAATTCTGGAAATTTGTGTGGAAAATAATATTCCAATAGAAGAACGACTGTTTTCAGAAAAAGAATTGTATGAATTAGACGAGATTATTATCGCCGGAACAGGGAGTGAAGTTACTCCGGCAGTACAAGTAAATGAAACTGTTATTGGCAATAAAAAATCGGGTGAAATTACCCGGCTTATTCAAAAAGAATTTTTCAAATTGGTTTAAAAAACTCAATTCTGTTTTACAAATTCCGTAGTAATTTATTTAGTTTTAAGTTAATTTCTTGCATCTCTTCCGTTGTAATAATAACTTCCGATGCTTGAATATTTTCTTTGACTTGTTTTGCATTTCGAGCCCCAACCAATACGCAAGAAATTCCGGGTTGATTCATTGTCCAGTTAATTACTAATTGTGCAAGTGTTGCATTTTTACTATCGGCAATTGGTTTAATCTCTTGTAAAAACTGATTGATTTGAGATAGTTTAGGTTCTTTGTAAAAAGGGATAGTTGAGCGGTGATCTCCTTCCCCAAATTTATAATCGCTTGTTATTTTACCGGTTAAAATGCCACGTTGCAGAGGGCTGTATACAATAATAGCTTTATTGTTTTTAATTGAATGCGGGACAAGCTCCTTTTCTATGTCCCTTAAAATCATACTATACGGAACCTGGTTCGACGAAAGGTTAAATGTTTTGTCGGCTTCCGAGATTTGTTCCGCTGAATAATTACTAACCCCGCCAGCCCGTATTTTACCTTGTGTTTTTAGAATATCCAATGCTTCCATTGTATCATCAATAGGAGTTTTATTATCTGGCCAGTGTTGTTGGAAAAGATCGATGTAATCTGTTCCCAATCGTTTTAGACAGTTTTCGCACTCTTGAATCACACTTTCTTTGCGCCCCAATCGGTAAATCGATATTTTATTTCCACTGTTGTCGGTTGTATCTTTAAAATGCATATTGTCAGATGCAATATCCCAGCGTAAACCAAATTTGGTAAGAATTTCAACTCGGTTACGCTTTCCTTTAATTGCTTTTCCAATAAATTCTTCACTCTGCCCAAAGCCATAAGCAGGTGCTGTGTCAATGGTTGTCATTCCCAAATCAATGGCGGTTTCAATTGCCTGTATCGATTCTTTTTCATCAGTACCACCCCAAAACCATCCGCCAATTGCCCAGGCACCAAAGGTTATGGGCGTAATTTTTACGTCTGAATTAGGAAGATTTATTTTTTTCATAGGTAAGTGTTTAGTAAAAATTAAATATAAGTTTTATCAGGTTTCAAATCTTGTGTTTCAAAATCTTTAAATCTATTATTAACTAGTATCAGCAGGAAAACTACCTATTTTTAAGTCTTTGAAAAGAAACGTCAAAAACAAGAGTAACGCAGTATTTGGCGCTTTCTTGCAAAGACTAACTAATCGAACTCCAACTAAAACCAGTTTCTTTCGAAGCCATTAAATTTTTCAGAAAAAGTTTATTTTCATCTTTCATTAAAAAAGGATCGTTATCCAAAATATCTGAAGCAACGTTTCTGGCCATTTGTAAAATCTCTCCATCTTTTCCAAGGTTTGCAATTTTTAGGTCGAAACCAATTCCACTTTGTTGCGTGCCTTCAATATCGCCGGGGCCGCGCAGTTTCATATCAACTTCAGCAATTTCAAAACCATCGTTGGTGCGTACCATAGTTGCCATTCGCTGGCGACTTTCAGTGCCTAATTTGTACGACGACATTAAAACGCAGTACGACTGATTAACACCTCGTCCAACCCGGCCACGCAACTGGTGAAGCTGCGAAAGTCCAAATCTTTCGGCACTTTCAATTACCATAATTGTGGCGTTCGGAACATCAACACCAACTTCGATAACTGTTGTTGCAACCATTATTTGTGTGTCGCCTTTTTTGAAGTTTTGCATGGCACTTTCTTTAATATTTGGTTTCATTTTGCCATGAACCATGCTAACTTTTACATCGGGAAATGCTTCGGTTATTTGGCGGTAACCCTCTTCTAAATTTTTAAAATCCATTTTTTCCGATTCAGTAATTAATGGAAAAACGATATAAATTTGTGCACCTTTTTCAATTTGTTGTTTTAGAAAATTATTTAACTGATTGCGGCGATTTTCAAAAAAATGTATGGTTTGAATTGGTTTTCTGCCGGGAGGTAGTTCATCTATCACCGAAACATCCAGGTCGCCATAAACTGTCATTGCCAGGGTTCGTGGAATTGGTGTGGCCGTCATTACTAAAACATGTGGTGGAATTAAGTCATTCTTTTTCCACAATTTGGCTCGCTGTGCAACTCCAAACCGGTGTTGTTCGTCGATAACAACCAGCCCCAGGTTATTAAAAATTACTTTATCTTCGATTAATGCGTGTGTGCCAATTAATATTTGAATTTCGCCAGACTCCAGGGCTGCATGTAACTCCCTGCGGGCTTTAGTTTTTGACGAGCCGGTAAGCAAACCGATTTTTACATTCATTCCTTCCAGAAATTTCGAAATTGATTGAAAGTGCTGCTGTGCCAGAATTTCGGTTGGAGCCATTAATGCACTCTGGAAACCATTGTCCATGGCAAGTAATATAATCATTAGTGCCACCAATGTTTTTCCACTTCCCACATCTCCTTGAATCAAACGATTCATTTGAGAATTTCGGTTTACGTCGCGGCGTATCTCTTTAATAACTTTTTTTTGTGCATTTGTTAACTCAAAAGGCAAAAAATCGTTGTAAAATTTATTGAAATTGTAACCCACTTTTTCAAAACGAAACCCTTTAAATTTTTTCTCCCGGTTATGTTTTAAAGCCAATATTTTTAATTGAATAAAAAAGAGCTCTTCAAATTTCAATCGGAATGTGGCATTTTTTAAATCGAGTGTATTTTCTGGTTTATGAATGGTAATTAAAGATTTCTCCAGCGAAGCCAATTTTAGCTTTTCCACTAAGGAACTGGGAAGTGATTCTTTTATTTTTCCTTTAGCAAGATGCATTAAAGTCAACTGCAATTTGTTGATTGTTCTTGAGTTTAGGAATTTCTTTTTCATGTTTTCCGAAGTATTGTAATACCCCTGAAAAAGTCCCGAAGGTTGTAGTTGCTTTTCTGCTTCGGTTTCCAATTCCGGATGAACTACATTTATTTTACCACCAAATTCAGCCGGTTTCCCAAAAATAATGTATTCTTTATTTAATACCAGATTCTCTTTTTGCCATTTTATCGCGCGAAACCAGATTAATTCAATACTTCCGGTTTCGTCGTAAAAGCGTGCAGTTAAACGCTGCTTGATTCCCGAACCAACAGTTTCCATCGAACGAATTTTACCTTTTACTTGTATAAAAGGCATTTGTGAATGAATTTGTGAAATGGAATAAAATTTTGTGCGATCGATATATTTGTATGGAAAGTAGTAAATTAAATCCCGAAAAGTTTTCAGTTTTAACTCTTTGTATAAAAGTTCAGCCCTTTTTTGGCCAACTCCGGGAAGAAATTTTATTTCCTGGTCGAGAAATTCAGACATGTGGCAAATATAATGACAGACTTTTAAAATAAAAAGATGTAAAAAATAATAAGTTACGTTAAATAGGTATAGTTTTTGTATGAACTCGCAAATGTTTTAACTTTATTCGTATTTGAAAAAAGGATACAAGAAACAAGCATGGTAAATATTAATATAAAAGGTGATGATTAAAATGCGAGTTCCATATTATGCCTTTAAAAATATATAATGTTAATCATATGAAAAACTGAAAGATTTCGTTCAATTAAAAATAACAACCACTGTAATATTTATTATTGTAATATTACAAATATAATTCTACTGATGTAAAAAATAAAACCATGAGAGAAAAAATTATCCATTTAGAATCTATTGTAAAAAATTATAAAGTTGGAACTCAAATAGTACGTGCTTTGCGCTCTGTTTCGGTAGATATTTATAAAGGTGAGTATGTAGCAATAATGGGTGCTTCAGGTTCCGGCAAATCAACTCTAATGAATATTATTGGCTGTCTGGATACACCAACCAGTGGAAAATATGTATTGAATGGAAAAGATGTGAGTAGCATGTCTGATGATTCGTTGGCAGAAATACGAAATTCTGAAATTGGTTTTATTTTTCAGGTATTTAATTTGTTGCCGCGAAATACAGCTTTAGA
Organism: Bacteroidota bacterium; assembly: GCA_013203755.1. Classification (GTDB taxonomy): domain Bacteria; phylum Bacteroidota; class Bacteroidia; order Bacteroidales; family Prolixibacteraceae; genus Draconibacterium. The sequence goes on along the minus strand of JABMPI010000634.1, from coordinate 9,597 downwards.
AAATGTAATGTTACCCTTGGTTTATTCAGGAACAAAAAAAGCAGAACGGAAAATAAAAGCCACACAAACCTTAACTGATGTTGGATTGGATGATAGAATGGAGCATCGCCCTAACGAACTTTCCGGTGGACAGAGACAGAGAGTAGCAATTGCCCGGGCATTGGTAAATAATCCTTCTTTGCTTTTAGCCGATGAACCAACTGGAAATCTCGATTCGAAAATATCCGAAGAAATTATGAAACTGTTTGCCGAAATTCATAAAAAAGGAAATACTCTGTTAATGGTAACGCACGAAGAAGAAATTGCTTTGCATGCACATCGGGTAATTCGCTTAAAAGATGGTGAAGTAGAATCGGATACTATCAATGAAAATCCGATTTACTAAAAGGTTAAAAAATGAAGAAGGAGTTTAAAGTTTATACCAAAACCGGGGATGATGGCACAACAGGATTAGTTGGTGGTACGCGAGTAAAAAAATACGATGCCCGACTGGAGGCTTATGGCACGGTTGACGAATTAAACGCTTCTATTGGAGTTTTACGATCATGCGATTTACCTGATAACATTTCTAATTTGCTGGTTCAAATTCAAAATAAACTATTTAATATTGGTTCTCGTTTGGCATCCGACGAAAAAGGAGAAGCATTTACTGCAGGACTAATTATTACTGAAGAACATATTAAAATTCTGGAAAATACTATTGATAAATTTGAAGAGAGTCTGCCTGCATTAAGTCATTTTATTTTACCGGGTGGCGAACTTTCTACGGCTCACTGTCATGTTGCGCGAACGGTTTGTCGCAGGGCAGAGCGACGAATTTTGGAATTTTCTGAAAGTGAACCTGTTCAGCCCGAAACCATAAAATACATTAATCGACTGTCTGATTTTCTTTTTGTGTTGGCACGAAAAATGGCTTTCGATAAAAATGTTGATGAAGTAAAGTGGACGAAGGACTAAGTTGTAATTGAGTGCCAATTTAATTGGATAGATTTTTATTTGATTTACTTCAATTCAAAGAAGAAAAAAGAGATAGTATAATATTTTGAAAACTCATGAAGTTTTTTCTTTGTGAGTTTTATTTTTTTATTATATTCGCGGCATTGTAAAAAACGAGTTTAACCGCTTAAAATTTAAAAAATGTATTGGACTCTGGAACTAGCATCAAAGTTAGAAGATTCACCTTGGCCGGCAACAAAAGACGAATTAATCGATTTCGCAATTCGTTCGGGTGCTCCTTTAGAAGTAATTGAAAATCTTCAGGAAATTGAAGATGAAGGTGAAATGTATGAAAGTATTGAAGATATTTGGCCGGATTATCCAAGTAAGGATGATTTCTTTTTTAACGAAGACGAATATTAAAAGGAAACTTTAAAATATTTTAAAAGCATTTGTCGATTGACAGGTGCTTTTTTTTTGTTTAGAATTGTACCGTTTTTAAAATGGGTATTTTTAATGTGGGTCATCGTTAAAACTAGGTCTTTTATAATTTAAGTTCTTACGAATCTGTGATCACAACTCTTATTCTTCCCTCATAAAATTTCACTTGATAACAAAACTAGTTGTTAGGTATTATGCAATTATTTTTCAACTTTGTATTTTACCAAATCAATTAAAATGAAGAAAGTATATCTACTCATCTTAGCCTTATTTTTTTCTTCTGGCCTTTTCTGTCAGAACCAAAGAGATGAACTTCGTTTTAGCGATAATTTGCGCCCTATTTCTCCCAAAAACATTTTTAAAACAGAGGGCTATTACAATTGGTGTTCTTCAATAATAAAAGGAGACGACGAAAAATACCATCTCTTTTATTCTCGCTGGAAAAAGGAATATTCATTTTATGGCTGGCTCACGCATTCCGAAGTGGCGCATGCCATATCTGGAAATCCGTCAGGTCCGTGGGAATATAAAGAGACTGTAATTCAAGGTCGAAGAAATGGAAAATGGGATGCCATTACTGCTCATAATCCAAAAATAAAATACTTCGACGGGAAGTATTACATCTATTATGTCTCCACAAATTTGGGCGATAACGAATACACCGAAAAAGAGTTGGTTGAAACTGCTTATGTTGGATATTCTCATCCCAACTGGGCAATATTACGACCTAATCAGAGAACAGGTGTGGCGGTTTCCAATTCTATAAACGGTCCCTGGAAACGAATGGATCAACCGCTGATTGAGCCATCAGGACCCATTACTACCCTTACTGTAAACCCTGCAATTGATAAAGGGAAAGATGGAAAATTCTATTTGATTGTTAAAGGAGATAAACCCAATGAAACACGTTTTATTCGTAATCAGGCCGTTGCTGTTTCCCATTCGCCCTTGGGCCCCTTTGAAATGCAAGCAACACCGGTAATCGATTATTTAGACACGGAAGACATGTCGATGTGGTACGATAAAAAAAGAGATTATTTTTATGGCATCTTTCATGCACATACTTTTATTGGAATGGTAAGTTCTCCCGATGGAATAAATTGGGAGAAAGCAACAGAATATAGTTTGATGAAGAAGGTTATTCATTTCGAGTATGGAGAAAGTATAAAGCCCGATCGACTGGAACGGCCTTTTGTTTATTGCGAAAACGACGAGCCGCAAGTAGTAAGTTTGGCAGTAAAAAAGGGTGACGAGTCCTTTATTGTTTTTATACCAGTAGATTCAAAAAAAGAAATAAAATGAGACATAAAAACATTCACTTAAACACCTTCCTGAAAATTGCAACCTTTTTGGCAGTAACACTTATTGTTATCAACTTAAAAGCAAGCGAAACCAAAACACCTTCAAAACAACCCAATATTATTATGTTTTTGGTTGACGACATGGGATGGCAAGAAACATCTGTGCCATTTTATATCGAAGTAACCGCGCTGAACAAACGTTATCACACCCCGAATATGGATCGCTTAGCCAAGCGTGGAATTAAATTTACTCAAGCGTACGCGTGCGCAGTGTGTTCTCCTTCGCGAATTAGTTTAATGACCGGGTTGAATGCGGCGAGACATAAAGTTACAACCTGGACCTTAAGAAAAGATAAGTCGCCGGAGCCGGAACATAAAACACTGATCCCGCCTGCCTGGCATTTAAACGGAATTTGTGCAGAACCCGGAATTGAAAAGACAACAGTTGTTACTACTTTGCCAATGATTCTGCGGAAAAACGGTTACAAAACTATCCACACCGGGAAAGCTCATTTTGGAGCAAAAGACACGCCTGGGGAAAATCCTCTCAATTTGGGTTTCGATGTGAATATTGGGGGTCATGCAGCCGGTGGGCCCGGAAGTTATTATGGCAAAAATAATTTTAGTGCTGAATTTCGAAAAGGAGACCGGATTTGGGATATTCCTGGTTTAGATGAATATCATGGAACAGATATTTATTTAAATGAAGCGTTAACTATAAAAGCCAACCATGAAATAGACAAGGCTGTTGAAGAAAATAAACCCTTCTATTTATACATGGCACATTACGCCATTCATGCACCCTGGGAAAAAGACTTTCGTTTTTACGACAAATACAAAGCGATGGGATTAACCGATTTTCAGGCTACATATGCTTCTATGGTTGAAAGTATGGACAAGTCGCTGGGCGACCTGATGCAAAATATTAGAAGGCATGGAATTGAGGAGAATACAATAATTGTATTTATGTCGGACAACGGACAACCTAGTCAGGCAGATCGAAATTTACCTTTGCGGGGACATAAATTAACACCCTACGAAGGTGGAGTAAGAGTACCTTTAATTGTAGATTGGCCGGGTGTAACCAATCCCAATTCTATTAGCGAAAATTATGTAATTATTGAGGATCTGTTCCCAACACTTCTTGAAATGGCAGGAGTTGAAAAATATCATCAGGTAGGCGGAGTTATTGACGGCAAAAGTTTTGTTCCGTTCTTGAAAGGAGAAAGCGATCCGAATCAGAATCGTCCAATTTTTTGGCACTATCCAAATACCTACGACCAACCTCCTTACAGTTCTGTACGACAAGGCGATTGGAAACTAATTTACCAACATGTAACCCGAAAATTGGAGTTGTACAACATCAAAAACGATATTTCGGAAAAGAGTGATTTGGTGGATAAAGAACCACTGAAATTATCGGAATTGGCAAATGTACTCACAGATTTTTTACTTGAATGTGAAGCACAACTTCCGAAAGATAAGGTAAGCAATAAAATTATTGTTTATCCTAATGAAATCATTTCAAAAAACTAACCGGTGCAACCAACTAAAACGATTTTAGCATTTGCTTTTTGTTTGAATTTTCTGTTTGCCTTTTCGCAAGAACAAAAAATGAATGAATTGTGGGGAGAGCAGGTTGCAAATCTAACGGCTCAAAATGCAGAAAGAGGGCAACTTTTTAGCGATGGAAATTATGCCATGTTTATTCACTGGGGATTGTATTCGAACATTAGCAATCAGTGGAAAGGAAGAACTTATTACGGAATTGGCGAATGGATTATGAACAAAAATATGGCCGGTATTCCGGTTGATGAATACAAGGCGACTGCAAAAGATTTTTTCCCGGTAAATTTTGATGCAGGAGAAATTGCCCGATTAGCAAAAGATGCCGGGATGAAATATATTATAATTACTAGCAAACACCACGATGGATTTGCAATGTATCATTCAAAAATAAATAAATTTAATATTGTGGATGCCACGCCTTTTTCTCGCGATCCCATGAAAGAGTTGGCGCAAGCTTGCAAGGAAGTGGGGATAGGTTTTGGGTTTTATTATTCTCATAATCAGGATTGGACTTTTCCGGGAGGAAATGGTGGCCCGAAAACCGATGCAGAGGGAAATCAGAAAAATTTTGATGATTATTTTAGAAATAAATGTTTGCCGCAAGTAAAAGAAATTACAACGGAATATGGCGATATTACTTTGGTGTGGTTTGATACTCCGGGTAATATGGAGAAAAAGTATGTGGAAGAGTTGGTTGAAGTAGTACGCCGAAACCAGCCAGAAGCATTGGTTTCTGGTCGTGCCGGGCATGGTTTAGGCGATTACAAATCTCTGGGCGACATGGAAGTTCCGATAAAAAATGAGGACGGTTTGTGGGAAACGGTGGATGTAACCAACGATTCGTGGGGATTTGCCAACTACGATGAAAACTGGAAAAGTCCTAAAGAAATTTTGTCGCGACTGATTTCAACTGTTGCCAGAGGCGGCACATACATGTTAAATGTTGGCCCCAAACCCGATGGAACTATTCCAGACCGTGCTGCCCAATCGTTGAGAAGTGCCGGCGAATGGATAAAAAAATACCAGAAAGTGGTTTACGGAACTGAAGCTTCGCCATGGAAACATATATTGCCTTGGGGAGATGTTACCGTAAAAAAGAACAAATTGTTTTTAGCTGTTTACCAATGGCCAACCAGCGGATTACTTTATTTGCCTGGATTAAAAACCGAAATTTTGGAAGCAAAGCTTTTGAATGGAAAAAATAGCGACCCAATAACTTTCTCCAGGTTGGGGAGTTGGCTTTATTTTAATCTTCCGTACAAAGCACCCGAAAAATGGATATCGGTAATTGAAGTAACTTTAAAAGATAAACCAGAGGTTGATCCAATTCATGCAATCGATCCGGAGATAGGCACAAATATAACAGCCGATTTTGCCGAAGTAGAGAATTGCGAGAAAAACAGAAAAAGCTGGATGGAGAAGTTTGGTGAATGGAAACACGTACTTCATATTAATAGATGGAAAGAAAATGCAAAAGCAACCTGGGAAGTAGAAGTAATGAAACCCGGTGATTACAAGGTGGATTTAACCTATTCAGGAAATGGTAGACTGGTATGGTCTGTTGAAACTGATGAGGGAGTAAAGATTAAAAATCAGCAAAATTCTTCGCATATTTATTCCACTTTTCCTATTGGATTTATCAATTTTAAAACAATTGGAAAGCATACTGTTTCTATTTCATTAAAGGAAGGTGATTTTGAAAAGGCGAATTTGACTGCTATCAAATTAACTCCGATGGAATATTAATGTATTTTTGAACTGTGATTATTTAATTAAACATCAAATGTTTAGAATATTTCATATTTATATTGATTCTACTAGTTCAAGTAGATATATTTGGGCTGCGAAAAATTAAAATAATACAGAATATTTTACAACCATAAAACAAAATAAAATGACATTTAGAAAGATTAAAAATCAGCTAATATTTGCAGTAGGGCTGTTATTTTATGCATCTGCTTCATTTGCTTTCATAAATAATTCTTCTGAGAAAGCATCTGACGAAAACTTAAAAAAAACGTCTCTTTCACTTGAAAGTTCTGATTTATTAAAGGAGCTGAGCCGTGTTTCGTTTTCGGGAGCAGAAATGTCGTTTAAAAATATTGTTGAGGATTATCCTGAACTTACTGAAACCTATGACGTTCATTTGGCAAATCTTAAAAAGTTTGAAAAGCGTGCTGGAGACTTGCTCGCTTTAGTAGAACAAAATAACAGCCTGGCAGTTGAAGAGGCAAAAGTATTTTTGGATGAACATCGTGCTGCGTTGTTGCAAAATCCTGTTTTAAAAGGCAAGGAAATATTGGCCGTGCGCCAGATTGTTGAAAATGCCAGAAAAGCCATGGCTGGTAATATTGGACGAAATGGAAACAATTGGACCACCAATGCTACAATAAAACGTACGGGTTGGAACAACGAAATTTGTAAACTTTCTGATTTAAGCGGCGATGTTAAACTATCGACTGTATTTAAAACTAAAAATGGAGTTCCGGTCAAAGATATTGACCTTCATTGGGATGGAGAAAAAATGTTGTTCTCTTCGGTGGGTGTTAACGACCGTTGGCATGTTTATGAAATGGACTATGCCTCGGGAGAAATTGAACAATTAACTCCTTCAGAATTAACAGACGTCGACTATTTTGATGCTTGCTACCTGCCCGATGGAAATATAATTATTGCCAGCACTGCTTCTTATGTTGGTGTTCCTTGTATTGGTGGAGGTCAGCCAGCTTCTGATTTATATCTGTTAGATCGCGAAAAAAATAAAATTCGTCAGCTAAACTTTGGACAAGATTGTGACTGGAATCCGGTGATCTTGAATAATGGCAAAGTATGTTATTTGCGTTGGGAGTACACCGATAATTCGCACTATTTTACACGTATTTTAATGAATATGAATCCGGATGGAACGGCAAAAAAAGAGTATTATGGAAGTGGATCATACTTTCCAAATTCTCTGTTCGATTCACGTCCTATTCCAAATCATCCTTCGCAATTTGTTGGAGTTATTTCGGGGCACCATGGAATTGCTCGTTCAGGGAGATTATTAATTTTCGACCCAACCAAAGGACGAAAAGAAGCTGATGGTGTAGTTCAGGAGATTCCGGGGTATGGGAAAGAAGTTGAGCCGATTATTGTGGATCAGTTGGTAAATGGTGTTTGGCCACAGTTTCTTACGCCGTTTCCATTAAGCGAAGATTATTTTTTAGTTTCAGCAAAAATGAGCCCTAAGGAATTATGGGGGATTTATTTGGTGGATCGTTTTGATAATATGACACTGGTTTACAATAAAGAAGGTGAAGCATTTACAGAACCTTTTGTAACTGAAAAACGTGAAATTCCGCCGGTAATTCCAAGTCGTGTTAATGAAAACAGTACAACATCAACTGTATATATTTCTGATATTTATGAGGGGCAGGGATTAAAAGGTATTCCACGCGGGACAGTTAAGAACATGCGAATCTATGCTTATCAATATGGATACAATAAAGTTGGCGGTCACGATTTAATTGGTTTGGAAGCCGGTTGGGATGTAAAACGTATTTTAGGAACTGTTCCGGTTGAAGAAGATGGATCGGCGATGTTTACCATTCCTGCAAATACCCCAATTTCCATGCAACCGCTGGATGAACATGGTTCTGCACTGCAATTAATGCGTAGCTGGATGACCGCCATGCCGGGCGAAGTTGTTAGTTGTGTGGGTTGCCACGAGTCGCAAAACACGGTGCCTCAGTCGAAATTTACAACTGCTTCGCGCAAACGCCCCGAAAATATTAAACCTTGGTACGGTCCAACCCGTCCGGTTACTTATAATAATGAATTAAAACCTGTTATTGATAAAAATTGTGTGGCTTGTCACAATGGAATGGATAGTGGAAGACCAGACTTTTCAAGCAATGAAGATTCAAAATACCATGGGTTTTCAAAATCGTATATGGCACTGCATCCTTATATTCGCCGTCCAGGGTGTGAATCTGATTTTTATACTTTGGAGCCTATGGATTTTTATTCTAATACTAGCGAGCTAGTACAAATGTTACGCAAAGGGCACCATGGAGTTGAGTTGAACAATGAGGAGTGGGACAGATTGATTACCTGGATTGATATGAATGTACCATATCGTGGTAGTTATGAACCTCGTCCATATGGAGGATTTGATCAGGTAGTTCGTCGCGATGAGTTATTGAACCATTTTGGAAATGTAAGTCTTTCTGGTGAGCGTGAGTTGGCAATTGCTGATTCGTTACGTGTGGCAAATGGAGCAATTACTCCTGTTCTTCCTAATTTAATAAAAAAAGGAATAGCTACAGATGTTACTGTTAATGGATGGCCTATAAAGAAAAAGGCTGCTGCAAAACTGCAACAAAAATTTGCAGTGAATGGCGAAATAAGCAAAACAGTAAAATTAGAGAATGGAATTAGTTTGGAATTTGTGCGTATTCCGGCAGGGCATTTTGTTATTGGTGATAACAATGGACAACCTGATCAAAAAGAGAGTATTGTTGAGATAAAAGATGCTTACTGGATGTTAAAAACTGAGATAACCAATGAGATGTTTCGATCTATTTTTGCAGACCATAATAGCAGGCACATCGATCAGCAATGGAAAGACCATATTTTTCCTGGATACAAAGCGAACAAGGATGAACAGCCGGTGATTCGTGTAACCTGGAATCAAGCCAATGAATTTTGTGCTGAATTAAGTAAACAAACCGGATTAAATATAAGTCTTCCTTCTGAAGCACAGTGGGAGTGGGCTGCGCGTGCAGGTAGTGAAAGAGAAATGTATTTTGGAGAGGCCAGTAAAAATTTCTCAAAATATGAAAATTTAGCCGATTATACTCTTCGCGATTTGGCAGTGATTGGCGTTGATCCGAAACCCATGGGAAAGAAAAATAATCGTTTTGAATTTTATAATTTCGTTCCCAAAGTTGAAAAGTATAATGATGGTGTGCTGGTACCTGAAGGAACTGCCGGATACAAACCCAATGCCTGGGGATTATACGATATGTTGGGAAATGTTGCAGAATGGACCTCAAGCAACTATAGTTATGAAGGTTACAAAGGCGAGCCGGCAGGTGAATTAAAAGTTGCCAAAGGTGGCTCGTGGCGCGATCGTCCAAAATTTGCAACCACTGCTTCCCGCGATGGATATTTACCTTATCAGAAGGTATTTAACGTTGGATTTAGAATTGTAATAAATGAATCGTCAGAAGTAGCCAGTAAATAAAGAAACACAGAAAATTATAAAAAAAGAAGGCGAAAAACAGTGATGTTCTTCGCCCTCTTTTTTTGAAGGAATAATTTTATGCTAATTTTCCCTGAATTAGCATAACGCTTTTAAACTGTGTAT
>JABMPI010000633.1 GCA_013203755.1 Bacteroidota bacterium | reverse complement strand
TCATCATTGTTTTAAAACGCCCTGGTTTTTAGTGTTTTTGTAGCCATTAAGACGACTAATTATGGAACAATTAATTCTTAACATTAATGACAGATGTAATCATTAAGCTTGCTTTGCCCGATGGCTTTATTGCCGCTACCGCCTTAGGGTCTGTTCAGAAATAAAGTGTACAGAATTGGCGAAGTAATTTTGTTTATTTTCAAGGCATAAAAGTTGCGAATAGCCACAGTTTATTTAATACTTTTATAACGAAGAAAATAAGCAAAAGAACAAGTCAAAATGTATAGGTTATTTCTGAACAGACCCTAAGTTGAAAGTATAACAGTTAATATGAAACACTTTTATGTTTTTATACTTTTCATTAATTGTGAAAATTCTTTAGTGCCAATATAAAAAATATATAAAATGATAAAAGAAGAAAAGAAATACAATAAGAATCTTGTTGTTGTCATTGCGACCGTTGCCGCTACTGGTGGTTTATTATTTGGTTTTGACACAGGAGTTATCTCAGGGGCAATTCCGTTTTTTCAACAAGATTTTCAGCTCAGCAACAGCATGGTTGAAAATATCACTACCGCCGGTTTAGTCGGGGCTGTTATTGGTGCCATGCTAACGGGAAAGTTATCTGATATTTTCGGAAGAAAAAAGACTATTCTTGTTACAGCTATTATTTTTGTTCTCGGAGCTATTTGGTCAGGCTGGGCTCCTAATGCAAATATGTTAATTTTTGCTCGTTTATTTATTGGGTTGGCCATTGGAATTTCCTCTTTTTCTGTCCCTTTGTACATTGCCGAAATATCTCCTACCAAAATGCGGGGTCGGCTGGTGTCTCTTTTCCAATTACTCATCACCATTGGAATTTTGGTCTCCTATCTCAGTGATTTAGCTTTTGCCAATAATAACAATCTCGAATCCTGGCGACCCATGTTTTATATGGGAGTTATACCCGGTTTATTTCTTTTGATAGGAATGTTTTTTCTTCCCGAAACACCTCGTTGGTTGATGAGTAAAGGCCGTGAAGACGAAAGCCGTAAAATTTTACAACGTATCGAAGAGCCTGGTCTGGTGGAAGATTCCATTCAACGCATGAAAGGTGAAATAGAAAAATACAAGGAGCGCGCCGGTTTTAAAGAAATTTTTCGTCCTTGGTTGCGAACCGCTTTAATTATTGCCGTTGGAATAATGTTTATCCAACAATTTGTGGGTATCAACACCGTCATTTATTACAGCCCTAAAATTTTTATGATTGTCGGTTTCGAGGGTGCCCGTGCCGATATTTGGGGTGCCGTAAGCGTGGGTGTCATCAATGTACTGTTTACTGTTCTTTCCCTCTTTATGATAGATAAATTAGGTCGTCGCAAGCTCTATTTTATCGGATTAAGCGGTATTGTTGTTTCTCTTTTCGCCCTCGGTATGGTGTTTGCTTTTCACACGGCTCTCGGTGATTTTGGTAAATGGATGGCCATCAGTTTTGTTTGGATTTATATCGCTTTCTTTGCCATCAGCCTTGGCCCTTTGGGATGGCTCATTATTTCCGAGGTCTTTCCCTTGCGTGTCAGAGGAATTGGTTCGTCCATCGGTTCGCTTTCCAACTGGCTTTTTAACGGCGTAGTAGCGTTCACATTCTTTAAAATAGTGAAGCTGTTTACGGCTTCCGGTAGTGGCATCATTACTCAGGAAAAGTTGTACGATGAAACAACCCATACATTTGTTACTCATGCCGTGGACAATGGCAATCCGGTCGGAGCCTTCTGGTTTTATGCTTTTATTGGTATTTTAGGATTGGTTTGGGGATATTATTTCCTGCCTGAAACAAAAGACGTGCCTCTGGAAAAAATTGAAGAACACTGGCGGCAGGGAAAGAAACCAAGAGATTTGAAGGAAAGAGTAGATTAAAATAATATGGGGTATCCAATCTTCTCCCGTAAACTATTAAGTTGATTTACAAATTATTAGAGTATTATCATTCATTATGAATTCACATAAATACTTCAATTTTACAGATTACAAGGCAATTGAGTTGTTTCTAACATCTAAAATCATTTGCAAATTCTTTTAATCCCTATTATTCAGCTTGTTAACATGCGGGCAATGATCGGATACCCCATTTAAAATAATAACAATAAGGAGTCTTGTCAATATAATTAATAGCAAAAAAAAGCTCCATCTTCTGCTGTAAGCGTTTACGCTTACAGTTTCAATAAATTGTTATGCGTGTACAAATGATACTGCAAGCGTGGACGCTTGCAGCGGGTTTAAGAAAAACCAGGGCAAAAAAAAAGCCTCACAAACTGCGAGGCTTTAAAAATATCTTTGGCGACGACCTACTTTCCCACTTGGTATAGCAGTATCATTGGCGCTGGCAGGCTTAACTTCTCTGTTCGGAATGGGAAGAGGTGGAC
>JABMPI010000632.1 GCA_013203755.1 Bacteroidota bacterium | reverse complement strand
ATGCGAAATTCATAAAAGAACAGAAACGTAAAATTAAAGCGAATAAATTAGAAGATTCATTTGAAATAATACCTGAATTTGAAGGCGATGAACGCCACGATTTTTTCAAACAAGTATCTTTGATTTCTGTTCCGGTAAGAATTGGTGAAGCGTTTGGAATGTATTTGTTAGAATCGATGGCATCTGGCGTTCCTGTTGTTCAACCTGCTTTAGGAGCGTTTCCTGAAATTGTTGAGATTTCGGGCGGTGGTGTAAATTATATGCCAAATACTCCTTCAAAATTAAGCGAAACCTGGGCAGAACTTTTAAACGACCCGATTAAATTGGAGCAATTAAGTAAAGCTGGAGTTCAGGGAACAAAAGAAAAGTTCAATATCCATAATCATGCTTTGGAGATTATTGGATTGTACGAAAATTTAAAGAAATAAAACTTAGCGTCTCTGCGCTTTTGCGAGAACATAACTATTATGCTACTACAACTAAAAAACATATCAAAAGGCTACGGACAAATTGAAGCACACAGTTTTCGTCCAGTTCTGAATGCACTAAATCTGGAAATTGGCAAGGGAGAAAAGGTTGCCATTATTGGGCCAAGTGGTTCAGGGAAAACAACGTTGTTGAATTTAATTGGAGCACTCGATTTGCCTGATTCGGGAGAAGTAATTTTTGATGGCAAAAACATCACTGGTTATTCGAAAAAAGAGCTGGCAACTTTCCGAAATCAGCACCTTGGTTTTATTTTTCAATTGCACCATTTAATGCCACAACTTACTTTGTGGGAGAATGTGTTGTTGCCACTTTTACCGCAGGGAAATAAAATTTCGAAAGAGCAAAAAGAGTGGGCAGAGTACCTCATTAATAAAGTGGGAATTTGGGAGCAATGCAATCAAAAACCGTCAGAGATGTCGGGTGGCGAATGCCAGCGAACTGCGGTAGTACGTGCATTAATAAATAAGCCGGAATTGATTCTCGCCGACGAGCCAACCGGAGCCCTCGACGAGGAAAACGCAACCGCTCTTTCAGAATTACTGATTAAATTAAGCGACGAGGAAAATATTACTTTAGTAACGGTTACACATTCATCTGAGTTGGCGGAGCGGATGGATAAAAAACTCATTCTTAAAAATGGGAAATTAGTATAAAGAACAAGTAAGTAGTTGTTTTAAAACTGCAATTCACAAAATAAGATGTCATGTTGAGCGAAGTCGAAACATCTGTTTTTCATCGTTAAGGATTCTTCGACTACGCACAGAATAACAGGAAGATAAAAACAGGCAATGACCAAACTTCAATACATATTAAAAACATTCACTCATTATATAAAAGCCAATTTATTGGTGGCGCTGGGAGTGGCAATTAGTACCATGGTTTTAACGGGTTCACTGATTATTGGCGACTCGGTGCGACACAGTTTGGAGCAAGCCACTTTTTATCGTTTGGGTGAAACCACTCATTTGGTATCGGTGACAGAACGTTACTTTCGGCAGGAAATGGCTGCGGAAATTGAAGTCGATAATGCTGGGTTAAAAGTTACTCCGGTTTTGCTGTTGGAAGGAATGGCAGTTGCAGATGGTGGTCAACAAAGAGCAAATAAAGTTCAGGTTATTGGCGTAAATTCAGACTTTAATGAAATTGCAAAATCTTCGTTGTTTGCTGAACTTCAAAACAATGAAATTGCAATTAGTCAAAATCTGGCTGAAAGATTACAAATTTCTGAAGGTGATAATATTTTAGTTCGCATAAAAAAGGCCAGTTTAATTCCCATGAATGCGCCGTTTGTTTCTGCCGAGGAAACAAGTGTTTCTTTGCGTGCAATTATAAAAAAAGTGGTTACAAAAGAGGAGTTGGGGAGATTTAGTTTGAAAAACTCACAAACTGCTCCGTACAATATATTTCTGTCCATCGGGCGATTAAACAAATTAATGGAGTTTGAAGGCAAAGCAAATCAATTATTAATTAGTACTGAATTGGGAGTCGAAGATGTTGCCCAGTCGGTTAAAAATTGTTTGACTCCAGCAGACGCAGGATTGGTTTTGAAAAATATTGAAAGTACGAATGAAGTTGAAATATCAACGGAGCGTGTATTTTTAGAAGAAAAAGTTTCTGAGGCTTTGAAAAAGTTGCCGAAATCGGATCCAATTCTTTCCTATTTTGTAAATGGTATTGCAAGAGAAGGCGGAGGCAAAGACAAAGGCAAAGGAGAAGAGGTAGAAAAAGCTGGAAGCCAGTCCAGTCAATCTCCATCAATTCCTTACTCTTTCGTTTCATCCATAAGCGACAAATCTCTTTTCAATAATGAAATAATTCTCAACAGTTGGGCAGCTGAGGATTTGGGCGTAAACCCGGGTGATGTTATCATTTTAAAATATCTCGAAATTGGACCACTTCGCAAACTGGTTAATAAGGAATCTGAATTTATTTTAAAAGAAGTGGTTTCGATGGATTCGGAATGGAGCGACCCAACTCGTGTTCCGCATTTGCCAGGGCTTTCGGATGCCGGGCATTGCCGCGAGTGGGAAGCAGGAGTGCCAATTGATTTGGATGCCATCCGCGATAAAGACGAAAAATATTGGGACGATTTTAAAGGAACACCAAAAGCGTTTATTTCCCGCGGTAAAGCATTGGAAATTTGGTCGAACCGGTTTGGAAATTATACGGCAGTTCGATATCCGGCAGACTCTTTTGACAATAAAAAATACAAGCAAATTTTTGCCGATGAAATAAATCCAACAGATTTGGGAATGGCAATTGAACCGATTCGTGAACAGGGTTTGTATGCTGCTCAAAATGGCACCGATTTTAGTGGGCTATTTAT
>JABMPI010000631.1 GCA_013203755.1 Bacteroidota bacterium | reverse complement strand
GAATACGCCAAAACGTAATTTACCATTATGGATTTCAGAAATGTAACCAACCTTTTTGCAGACCAAAATTTTGATGGCTACCCTGTAATGATTAAAGATGTTACGGAAGATGATGATATTTCAGGAACAGACGATGAAGTAACAGACGACCCAATTGTTGATGTGGTTGATGGCGGTGATGTTGAGTTTCCAACTCCTGAATATCCAACTGTTACTGGAGGTGGCTTTATTGTGGCAGAGCCAAACCCTAGAGAAAAAATAAGAGTTGATGGCGTGTTAGTGAAAGTTTTAAACGAGCGAGTGCAATATTTAGGTGCTGACGGAAGAATAATAACTGAAAGCCTGAAAGATTATACCAAGAAAAATGTAATAGAAAAATACGCAACGCTTGAAACGTTTTTGAATTCATGGAAAAACGCTGACAAGAAAAAAGCAATCGTTGAAGCGTTAGAACAACAAGGAATTTTCTTTGAAGCCTTAAAGGAAGAAATCGGAAAAGACTTTGACCCTTTTGATTTGATTTGTCATGTTGCTTTTGAAGCAAAACCATTGACACGAAAAGAAAGAGCAAACAACGTCAAGAAAAGAAACTACTTTACGAAATATGGAGAAAAAGCACAATCTGTTATTAAAAGTTTACTTGACAAATACGCTGATGATGATTTATTGACTATTGAAAGTTTAGATGTTTTAAAACTTGACCCACTAAACAAACTCGGTTCGCCACTTGAAATAATTAATGCTTTTGGTGGAAAAGAAAATTACATACAAGCATTAAAAGAATTGGAAAACGAACTTTATAAAGCAGCATAAAAAATGGCAAATGTAGGTGCAGTAGTAAACGGTATAAGAAATATAATGAGACAAGACAGAGGTATCTCTGGCGATGCTCAACGACTAGAACAATTGGGCTGGATGTTGTTTCTTAAAATCATGGATGACAAAGACAAAGAGTTAGAAGTTATAAAAGACAATTATGTTTCAGTAATTCCTGAAAAATTCCAATGGAGAAATTGGGCGACTGACCCTGAAGGAATAACAGGTGATGAATTGCTAAACTTTATTGATAATAACAGTGAAAAAGAAAATGAAAAAGGTCTGTTTTCTGCTTTACGGAATTTAACTAAAAAAAATGCAAGTAAAAGAGCAATTCTAGTTCAAGAGGTTTTTGAGGGTAATAATAATTACATGAAGTCGGGATATGAATTACGAAAAGTTATTAATAAACTTAATGAAATTGACTTTACAAAATCAGAGGATAAACACGTTTTCGGAAATATTTACGAAACTATTTTACAGGAATTAAGAGATGCAGGTAACAAAGGCGAATATTATACTCCAAGAGCAGTAACTCAATTAATGACAATGCTCACCAATCCTAAATTAGGTGATAAAGTATTAGACCCTGCCGCTGGAACTGGCGGTTTCTTAACAGCAGCAATTGACCATGTTCGTGACCATTTTGTGAAAACAGTTGATGACGAAGCGATTTTGCAAAACTCAATAACAGGTTGGGAATTAAAACCAGTAGCTTATGTTTTAGGTTTGACAAATCTAATACTTCACGAAATGGATTTGCCCGACTATCATTATATTGACAGTTTAAAAAAGGAATACAATAGTATTGGCAAAAAGGACAAAGTAGATGTAATACTTGCTAATCCTCCATTCGGTGCAAGCATAGCTGACGGTGTAGAAACAAATTTTCCTGCAAATTATAGATGCAAAGAAAGTGCTGATTTATTTATTGTATTAATGATTCAGCTTTTAAAAGACAATGGAAAATGTGCAATCGTATTGCCCGATGGTTCTATAACTGGTGAAGGTATCAAAGCTAGAATACGAGAAAAATTACTAACTGACTGCAATTTACATACGATTATAAGACTTCCGCAAAGCACTTTTTTCCCTGCAACAGTTTCAACAAACCTATTATTTTTTGAGAAGGGAACACCAACCAAAGAGATATGGTATTATGAACATAAATTACCCGAAGGACAAAAAAGCTATTCAAAATTAAAACCGATTCGATTTGAAGAATTTAATCCAATTATTGAATGGTGGGATAATCGTGTTGAAACTGAATTTGCATACAAGATAAATATTGAGGATTTAAAAGAATGGGATTTAAATGTAACAAATCCAAACAAAAAGGAAGATGTTAAAAAATCTCCAAAACAATTATTTTCTTTATTTGAAAAATCCCAAATCAACATAAATAATGAAATAAAAGAACTTACAAATGAAATACTAGAAAAACCAACAGGGATTTTGGAATCATTAGTTAGTCAAAATATAGATTTATTCAAAACAAAAGAATCTGTTTCAGTTCTTCGTGACGCTATTTTACTTGAAGCAATAACGGGTAAATTGACTTCTAATTGGCGAGAAAAAAACAAAAGCAAAGAATCCGTAATTGAATTACTGAAAAAGGTAAAATTAGAGAAGGATAAAAAAATTAAAGACAAACTAATAAAACCTGACAAAGAAAAAAGAACTATAGACAAATCAATAATACCATACGAAATTCCAAATGAATGGCAGTTTACATACTTTAATGATATTTCAAATTTTCAAATTGGAAAAACACCAGCAACAAAACAAATGGAATATTGGTCGCAAGGCGAATTCAATTGGCTAAGCATTGGCGACATGGAACATTATGGTTCGATATTACATACTTCAAAAAAAATCACAAAAGATGCTGTTAAGGAAGTTTTTAACGGACAACTACCAAGTCCTACTGAAACCTTATTAATGAGTTTTAAATTAACTATTGGGAAGATGTCTATTACTAAAATAGCAACCTACCACAATGAAGCAATAATCTCAATTTATCCATACACAAACATTGAAAGAGATTATTTATTTTACTTGTTACCTATCGTTACTAAACTTTCTATTTCTAAAAAAGTATTGATGGGTCAAACTTTTAATTCTAAATCATTGACAGATTTAATTGTTCCAATTCCTACAAACGCAGAGCAATTAGAAATAGTTAAAAGAGTTAAGCACTTAATGGATAAATGTAAAAATATCGAAGCGAAACTTATTGAACACAATGAATTGTCAATGCAATTAATACAATCAGCAATAGAAGACCATTTTGTAAAAAACTAATAAAATGCCAACGCTAAAGTCATACACATTTGCAAGCTACACAACCCAGCCCACGAGCCAAAGCTTGCAAAAGAGTATGACTTTCCGACCGCACAGACACAGCGACACAGCGGACAGACATACCACGAAAGACAGAAGGGCAGCTGGTAACAGCGGTTTTGCAAAATGGCGGGTTCAGTGCTTCTATGACAGTTTAGTGCAAGGTTCAACATTCGGAATTCTAATGAACAGTTGTGCTAAAAATCCGCCACTTCGCAAAGCCGCAAACCGTTACCCAACATTCCCCTACTAAAAAATCAGTTGATTATTTTCGCTAACGGGAGTATCTTTGAAGAGAGTTCCTTGCAAAGACCGGTTTTTTAAATGGTGCTTTTAAAG
>JABMPI010000630.1 GCA_013203755.1 Bacteroidota bacterium | reverse complement strand
GGTTTTAAGAATTGTTCCATTTTCCCCAACAGCATAACCGGTATTGGCATCAGTGAAATAAACTGAACGTAAATCTTCAGTTGTTCCGCTTGTTTGTGCTATCCAATTAGCTCCGGCATTGCTGGTTTTAAGAATTGTTCCACTGGAAAAACCATTCCCCACAGCATAACCGGTATCGGCATCGGTGAAATAAACTGAATGTAAATGTTCAGTTGTTCCGCTTGTTTGAGCTGCCCAATTAGCTCCGGCATTGCCGGTTTTAAGAATTGTTCCATTTTCCCCAACAGCATAACCGGTATTGGCATCAGTGAAATAAACTGAACGTAAATGTTCAGTTGTTCCGCTTGTTTGTGATGTCCACTGTGCATTTGCAACATTGGTCCAACCAAATAAGGCGAGCGCTGCCATTAAAATTGATTTTTGTATTAAAGTTTTCATTTTGATCTAATTCTTGTCCTACTCGTAAGGCTTTTCGGTTTCGCCCCGTTTTTTTTTAATGGTCGCTGGTCTCCACTTTTATTTTTGTCATTGCCAGTGTAACAGTTAAGAACTGTCACACCAAATTGTCGGCGCTCTCGTCTGTCTGTGACTGCAATATCGTTTTTTAGACTTGCACATAACGGTGAGTATATGAAGCGCAGCATCCTGCTAGGGTGCTATGATTTCATATACATTGTTACCACCTTTTATTTCTAATTCCATTTCATATTGATTAACCAAATTATCTAAACCAATTTCACCTAATTGGTTTATTTTATCAGTTAATCGTTCGTCAACATTATTTATTTTAATTGTAGGTGAAATACTTTTAATTGCATAAAAAAGTCTATGCCAACTGTTACTATTAGGTTTTAAAACATCTAATTGAGCTACATAACCGTTTTCAGGTTTAATTATAAAAAATGATTCTGGCTCTTTATTATTCACAACTTGTAAAAAAGTATAATTCCCTTCTAAAATAGATTCCTTTTGATTATCCCATGAATAGAAATGTTGATTAGGTAGTTCACCCCAATTGATACTGTGAAGATTAATTTCTTCTATCTCAAAAGGTACAGAATATTCAACTTTAATAGTTCCACTAAAACATTTATATGTTTTACTTTTTTTAAAACCTACATTCTTATAAGAGCAGATTGCTTTTTCATTGTTCGTAATTACTTCAAGGGTGCTTTTTTCAATATTATTCTGCTCCAAATCTTCGAGAGCGTATTTATAAATTGATTTAACAATTCCTTTTCCTCTAAATTCTGGAATAACTCCTGTTCCTGAATTATATGCTGTTAATACTCCATACCTTTTATCAATGGAGTGAATTACAAACCCAACTAATTTTTCTTTATCAAACATTCCGTAAGATAAATTGAAATCAACTTTAGAGGCTTTCCATCTTTCACGGTAATAATTTCTATCAGTTGGCATTGTGACAAAATAATTCTCAAAAGCCAATAAAAAACAATCCAATATTTCATCAAATGATATGTCTGCTAAGCTCTTTACTGTCATTTTTAATTGGTGGTAACGGTGTAGCTTTGCACCGTACGGTTTATGAGCACGGAATATCAAATTTAGCCCATTTTGAATTGGGCAATATCATCCCATTAAGCTTTAAGCCGTATGGTGTATAGCTAATGTTGTAATTAGGTAATTCAATTTAGCAACTCTATTTTATTTTTAGATTCTTACTTGGTAAGCTATAAATAAGCAACCTGATATGATCATTGTGTTTATAGCAGCTCGCGCTATCCATGGAAATTTTGAGTAATCAATTTTCGCATAGTCACTTAAAATAACACTGAGCCCCATAAATAAAAACCATGGTGTTAGGAGTAAGGTAAATTTCCAATTTAATAACATGATCGCTAGGTCATGGATAAATCCACAGACAACAAAAGTGATTATCAGGGATAATGCTTGGGGTAACATGAGTTTAAGCGGTTTGAATATATATTTCCCCAGATAGAATCCCCAGATTGGATTCCAGTATTGCCAAAATATCGAAAACTTTCCGGCTCCCAGGGAACGACTCAACATATTGCGAAGTGAATCGCTGTCACCTAAAGGCACACCATTTCTTCTTTTTACGTAATCAGACAAATTCAAATTAGCAGTTTATATATTCTGTTGTTTAATTAATTACAGCGGTGTAGCTATGCACCGTGCGGTTTGTGAGCAAGGAATATCAAATTTAACCAATTATGATTTGGGCAGAAACATCAACTTTGGCTTCAAGCCGTATGGTGTATAGCTGATGTTGTGCGTTCGTGCATTTCATTTCCTTATTATCAACTTGTGAAAAACATGGTTAGAATGAATATCGGATAACTAAACGGGAATATCACTGAAGTCCAAAACAAAAGTCGAAATGCCGTACTTTTTGTCCTTTGGTTAATGTCGTTTGATATTCCTCGATCAGCAAGTTCCAAAATCAGAAAAATTAGATTCAAAGTGGCCATGTAAACAAAGTAAACAATAGAGCCAACCCACAATGCTGTCAGAAATTCATCGGTTGAATTGTCGTAAGATAGGAATAAGAGAGAAGTAATTACAATAGCTGCGATACCTGCTATTACAA
Organism: Bacteroidota bacterium; assembly: GCA_013203755.1. GTDB lineage: Bacteria > Bacteroidota > Bacteroidia > Bacteroidales > Prolixibacteraceae > Draconibacterium. The sequence continues at coordinate 5,658 of JABMPI010000630.1, read as the reverse complement.
GTCCTTTGTTGTATTTCATTCTGTGGTTATTCCACCACTCAACCTTTAATGTCTGCATGGTATTGGTTTTTTTGCATTGTGCCTAACGGTGTATGTATGAGCCGTGGCTGGCTTGTGGGTGGGCCTGCCTGCCGGCCATAGATTATACATAATGTTATAGCCAGTGCTTTTTGTTTATAGATCGAGTGTCAATTTTAAATGGCCACCTAAACCCTTTTGAATAATTTTCATTAAAGTCGAAAGCCTGATATCTGAAGCATTGTTTTCAATTCTTGAAATATAAGACTTGTTTGTACCGCATTTTTCTGCCAGTTCTTCTTGCGTCATTCCAAGTTTTAACCTTGCCTGTTCCAATAAAACTCCAAGTCGGAATGCTTCGAACTCTTGTTCCCATTCCTCTCTTTTTGGTTCACCCTTTTTTCCATACTTCTTGTCAAGTATTTGGTCTAATGTGGTAATGTTGTTTTTATTTTTCATTTTTATACGCCTCCATTATTTTTAATGCTTTTTCAATTTCATTTTTAGGAGTTTTCTGAGTCTTCTTTTGAAAAGCATTTCCCAGAACAACAATATTTCCTTTGTCAAAAAAAGAAAATATTCTAAAAATGTTATTTCCCACCTCCACTCGAATTTCATAAAGTCCTTTTGTCCCGGTCATGTGGTCAAAGTACTTTTTAGGCACATGAGGCATAACTCTAATTAATTGTAATGTCCATTCAATTTTGGCCTGAACATTTTCTTGTTGCGCTTCATAAAACTCCAAGAAATAATTTTTATAGGCTATTATTTGTCTCTCCATGAGGGGAAAGCAAAGTTAACTCTTTAGACAACATTTCCCAAGCCCATTTTAAGAGGCTACCAGTTGACGCGAGTTTTCACATTGGCCAACGGTGAGTGTAAAAGCAGTAGCTTGGAATGTGCGTTGGCTTGCGGGGCTGTTGCTTTTAAACAATGTTAGCTGTTGTTTCTAGTTTAAATTAATTGAATCCTTTAAAGAATTCATGATCAATTTCGAACACTGTAACTGGTTTTAAACCTAATCTATGTTTCTCGAACAAATCGACCAGTCGTTCACCATCAATTAACTCAATCGGCGTGACACCTTCTCGATTGGCCTCGTTTTTCGCCTCTTTAGTAAATCTTCCAGTTGAGATAATTAATCCTTTTTCACCTCTTCCCTGCATTGCTCCTCTAAAATCACGTACATGATGCGGAGATACAGATTCCTTGAATCTTTTGCATTGAAAAACAATGTTTAAACTAACCACATCATTGAGTTGAACAATACCTTTCCCATCTATTCCTTGATCACCACTACCACCTGTTATTGAAATATTCTTTATTCCTATTTCAGTTAATAGGCGCTTGCATAGTCTTTCAAAACCTCCAGGAGAAAGACTTTGAATTAGTTCGATTAAACTACCAGAATGCTCCTCATCCTCGGTTGATGATTCCTCAAATTCAATATTCTCCTTTTTAGTTTTAGGCTTGCCGTTTTTTTTTACTTTGTCTTGAACACCTTTAAATAGCTTATAAACATCCTCATCTGTTGGTTTTGCTTCAAGTCCTTCATTGGTCAAGCGCCATATGCCGCGCTGTGCATTGTCAATTAAGCCCGCTTTGAATAAATAAAATCTACTCCACTGAATTTGATTGCGAATTCGTGATTGACCATTGGAAGTTGTTTCTTCCATCTCCTCTTCTGTTATCCCAAGATTATCAACAACTTGGTCGATTATACTAGATGAGTTGCCAGCACCTCCATTTGCTTGAAGTGCCTCAAGGACTGGTTTGATATAAATTAAAAATTTCGGCCCTTTCATTTAATGTTTTCTAATAACAGCTAACGGTGAGTGTAAAAGCAGTAGCTTGGAATGTGCGTTGGCTTGCGCGCCTTGCCTGCCCATCGCCTTCGCGAAGCTTCAGCGGAGCAAGGGGCAGGCAGGGCTATTGCTGTTACACAATGTTGGGTGTAGTTTTTTATTCGTTTAATTTGTTTTTTAAGTCCATTCTTTCATGCAATATTCTTATGACTTCAATTTCGTCATTCGGAATCAGTTGATAAAAGACAATATGTTTCCCAACTCTGTAACCTAATAAATTACTATCAATTTTGTCATATTTTTTTCCATTTACAGAATCATTTGCGATTTCTCTACAAGCTGTTTTAATCATTCCATAGTATTTATCAGCTTGATTTTCTGACCAAGATTGTGCGGTATAATTCCAAATATCTGTTAAGTCATCAATGGCTTCTTGCCTCAATATGAGCTTAGCCATTCTTTCTTTTTTCAGATTGGAGTTTGGTAAGATGCTCGTCAAAATCAAAATTTTCTACTCTTGGACTATTCAATCCTTCTTGGATGGCATTTTTAAGAGCAATTACCTTGCTTTCTTCATTTTCCAAGAGTCGAAGTCCAGCTCTTATTATCTCACTAACATTTTTATATCGTCCAGCAGAAATTTGGGTTTGGACAAATTGGTCGAAATAATCCCCAAGTGATATGGATGTGTTTTTACTCATTTTTCAATCTTTTACCAAAGGTACCAAAAATTGGTAATATGTTCAAGTTTGTTCGATTCTCTTAAATTACACCCAACGAATTGGCTAACAACAGTGCGGTTTGGTTAGCCGAGCCTTTCAAATGTAACGAAATTGGGATTTGAGTAATTGCCTTGTTGCGAGAAGGAAGCCGCATTGTCTGTTAGCCGCTGTGCCTGTTGCACAACTCGCTAAGGTACAAAAGGTGTTGAAAAGTACCTAGCATGTGGATGGGTCTTTTGGTACGACGATGGTATCTTTATATATGCAAGGAAAGAAGGAATACAACGAGAAACTTTTTATCTCCTTTCAGCTCAGCAATCACGTTCCCAAAGAGAACTTCTACCGGCGTCTGCGAGAGGTATTGGATTTACACTTTTTGCACAAACTAACGGAGTCTTACTATGGAAATTGCGGACAAAAGTCCATCGATCCTGAGGTATTCATGAAGTTTATGTTGGTGGGTTTTTTGGAGAACATTCAGAGCGATCGAAAATTGATTGCACATTGCTCGATGCGGCTGGACATCTTATTTTTCTTAGGCTATGATCTGGATGAGGCTTTGCCGTGGCACAGTACCTTGAGTCGCACCAGGGATTTGCTGCCTGACGAGGTATTCATCCAAGCCTTTGAGCACGTACTGGATATGTGTATCGACAAGGGAATGGTTTTGGGCCGAACCCAAGCCATCGATGCGGCTCCTGTTAAGGCAAACGCCTCGATGGATAGTTTGGAGTTAAAAGTCCCACGGGAAGAACTGGCCGAACACCTGCGCCGTGTGCGTGTGTTTAGCGCTGAGGATCGAAAGGATAACTCTGAGGATGAGCCCAAACGCAAAGCCGGGAACAACAAAGCCCCAGAAGCTCAGCGAAATATTACGGCCGATAAAAGGGAACTCCAAGAGTTGAAAAGCCGCAATAAGAACTGGAGCAAAAAGCAAACTGGGCGGCCTGGGGCCAGCGACCCAAGAAGCAAATACACCAGCAATAAAACGCATTACAGCCCGGTAGATCCCGATGCCCGCATCAGTGTCAAACCCGGCAAGGCACGAAAGCTAAATTATTCAGCACAAATGGCTGTTGACACAGCACACCACGTCATCACACATATCGAGGCAGATTTTGCTGACAAGAAGGACAATCAAAGCCTCCAACAGATAACAAAGGTGTTGCAAGAGCGCCTGACCAAGGGTGGCTTAATTTGGCGGAATGTCTTGGCCGATACGGGATACTCTTCGGGAGACAATTATGCGTTCTTGGAACAATCAGGATTACTCAGTTTTATCCCTCCACATGGCACCTATAAAGGTGGCCCCGAAGGATTTGAATACCGCGAAGACGGGGACTACTGGCTATGCAAAAACAACAAGAAAGTCACCTTTCGAAAAGTCAAAACTGAAAGGAAGAATGCCATCAAGAAAAAAGTGTACTTCACCCGGCGGAGCGACTGCAAGGGATGTCCATACCGAACAGAATGCATTGGAAAAAGCCATGAACGACGCATTGAGATAACCTTTTACAAGGAAGAATATGAGCGAGCCATAGCACGGCTGGCAAGTCCATTGGGCCGTTGGATGAAGAAGAAACGGCAAAGCACGGTCGAACCCGTTTTTGGAACCTTAACTCAGTTTATGGCCTTGAGCCGAGTCAATACTCGGGGCATTGACAAGGCCAACAAAGTGATGATGATGAGCGCCATGGCGTATAACTTGAAAAAGTACCTGAAATTCACACAAAAAGAAGTGATGAACAAAGCCCAGGAGCAGAGAAATGCTGTAGTCGCAATATTTAGCCAAATAGCAAACCTATTAATGAGGTTTAAGCCCATAAATTTTAACTGCCAACTCACTCCGGTTTGAAATAATGAGCCCCTAAAAAGGCTTAAAAGTGGTCAATTATTGGATAAAAAGTGGGTTGTGCATCAGCTACTGATGTTAGCGGTAGTTTTTAATTTTTATTTTTCCTTGTGTTGAAATCTCTATTAATGTAGAATCGGTCCATTTACGAAGCATATAACCATGGTCTTGTATGATTTTTACACCCGATTCAACAACTTTTATTTTACAACATTTGTACGAGTCAACTCCTATATAACTATTCAAACTGAGAGTGTTTATATCAGATGAATCAATTATTTCGCCGGATAGATTGCGAACTATAATATTCAAGAATATCTCACCATCGATTGTTCTACCATTTAAATTAACCAATTTGTCTTTGAGTTTTACATGGCCTATTTTGGAGATCTCATGATCCTGTTTTTTATTCAATGAATGCGGGTAACTCTTATCTAAGAGTAAATTGTCAAATGAATCGCAGTATGATATTTTATCTCCAATTTGAAGTTCATTGCTTGTTAAATAGTCAGGTCTTGGTGTCGATTTATTATCTATAAAATTGGAACTGGATCGATCCACATTACAGGCGACAATTAACATAATTATTGTTGAAATGAGCAGATGTTTTTTTTTCATTCTAATTTGGAGTTCCTAACTACCGCTAACGTTTTGGCTAACAGCAGTGCGGTTTGGTTAGCCGAGTCTTTCAAATGTAACGAAATATAAATTTGAGTAATTGCCTTGAAATGGGAAGGAAGCCGCATTGTCTGTTAGCCGATGTTGTAGCACGTTCATTCTTTCATTATTGCCCCAATCTTTATTAAATCAATCCCACATCCCGTTTCATCCTTTGACCAAGCCAGTCTTACAAATACTGGAAAAGTTTCATTCATTAAGTCCAATTCACTGATTATCGGTGATTCATAAAACCGATATGTAGAACTCTCTATTTCAATGAACCATCCGCCACAACAACCGCACTTTCTGTGGTCTAAGCCTGTAATTTTTCCTTCGCTCGGCAATAGTTCTTCTTTTTCGCAAGCCAAGAATCCAAGAATAGATATGCAACAGACAAATAATACTTTCTTCATGTTTGAATTTCGTGTCTTAATAATGTGCTACAACGTACAGTGCAAACACCGTGCGGTTCGCTTGCATAACCATCAAATGTACAAAACACACGATTGACCCGATGTATTTGAATAAAAGTTGATGCCGCATGGTTTTTGCACACTGTTGTAGCCAGTTTGAGGCGACGAACTGTCTCCGAAAACCAGCG
>JABMPI010000629.1 GCA_013203755.1 Bacteroidota bacterium | reverse complement strand
GTATTGGAAGCAGCAAGTATGGGTGTTGAATTGCAACCCGGCGATATGGCAATGCGTTGTAATTTAGTAACCATTGAAAACGAGATTTTAAAAAATCATTCGGCTGGTCATATTAGAAATGTGCAGGCAACCGAACTTATTGAGTTTTTAAATAAGGAATTGGGAAATGAGCGGATAATATTTTATGCAGGTGTATCGTACCGACATCTGTTAGTTATTAAAAATGGTGTAAAAGAGATGGATTGCACGCCACCTCACGATGTTCCCGGAACTCCTTTTCGTAATGTTTTAATTAAATCAAAAACGGAGGAAGCCCAGGCAACAACTGATTTGTTGAATGACTTGATTTTAAAGTCGCAGGACTTGCTTGAAAATCATCCAATAAATATAAAACGTAAAGCAGACGGACAAGAGCCTGCCAACAGTATTTGGCCTTGGTCGCCAGGTTATAAACCTGCAATGCCAACTTTAAAAGAGATGTATGGAATTGAAAAATCTGCTGTAATATCTGCGGTCGATTTAATTCATGGAATTGGAGTTTACGCAGGAATGGAAGTAATTCATGTTGAAGGTGCTACCGGATTATACGATACCAATTACGAAGGAAAAGCTGAAGCTGCCATTGAAGCTTTAAAAAAGAATGATTTTGTTTATTTACATATTGAAGCCAGTGACGAAGCAGGCCACGAAGGCAATGTAGAACTAAAAACCAAAACCATAGGATATTTAGATGAACGTGTGGTGAAATACATTTTGGAGGAAGTTGAAAAAATGGATGAAGATGTTGCTATTGCAATTTTACCCGACCATCCAACGCCTTGTGCATTAAAAACACATACACGTAAACCTGTCCCTTTTTCCATTTATAAACCAGGAAACCAGCCAGACTCTGTAGTGGTTTACGACGAATTTGACGTTGAAAATGGAGCATTTTCGATTCTTTACGGCAACGAATTTATTAAAGAGTTTCTAAGAAAATAATTGAACAACGAAAGAGCAAAGCATGATATTTATCATGCTTTGTTATCTCAATCTTAAACTTTTCTTTTTCAATTAAAAAGAGAGAAACGAACTAAATCAACTTTTTACTTTTGATCTCGTACTTTGTACTAACTACTCGGTACTAATTTTATGAACTATTACAGCACCAATAAAAATACTCCGGAAGTATCGTTGAAAGAAGCGGTTATAAAGGGACTTGCATCAGATAATGGACTTTTTATGCCAGAGCGTATCGAAAAGTTTGATCCTTCTTTTTTTGAAACTATTCAGAATTTGACTTTTCAGGAAATTGCTTTTGAAGTTGCCAAAATGTTTTTTGGTGAAGATATACCGGAGTCAAAACTTAAAGAGATTGTTTTTGATACGTTAGAGTTTGATTGCCCCGTTGTAAAAGTTACCGGTTCTATTTATTCGTTAGAACTATTTCATGGGCCAACGCTGGCATTTAAAGATGTTGGTGCACGTTTTATGGCGCGCTTACTTAATTATTTTTTGGGTGAAAAGAAGGAGCAGGTAAATGTTTTGGTCGCAACTTCGGGAGATACTGGCAGTGCGGTGGCCAATGGATTTTTGGCTGTTGAAGGAATTCATGTTTATGTGCTTTATCCAAAAGGGAAAGTAAGTAAAATTCAAGAGTCGCAGTTTACCACGCTTGGTCAAAATATTACTGCACTGGAAATCGATGGTACTTTCGACGATTGTCAGCGTTTAGTGAAAAGTGCTTTTTTAGATGCAGAATTGAATGAGAAGTTAGTTTTGACTTCAGCCAATTCAATTAATGTTGCACGTTTTCTGCCACAGGCATTTTATTATTTTAATGCTTATGCACGTTTAAAAGAGCAGGGTATTTTGGAAAATAAGGAGTTTGTGGTTTCAGTTCCAAGTGGAAATTTGGGAAACATCACTGCCGGACTTTTTGCAAGCGAAATGGGTTTGCCAATCAAACAATTTATTGCTGCAAACAATTCGAATGACGTGGTTTTTGAATACCTGGAAACCGGAAATTACATTCCCCGAGAATCTGTTGAAACTATTGCAAATGCTATGGATGTTGGAGAACCGAGTAATTTTGTTCGTATCCTCGATTTATATAATCATTCACATAAAACCGTTTCAGAAAAAATAAAGGGTTATCGATATTCTGATTCAGAAATAAAAAAAATTGTAAAAAAAGTATATATAGAAACTAACTACTTGTGCGACCCGCATGGAGCATGTGGATTTGAATCTTTAAATGAATTTTTATCAGAGAATCAGGTTGGTCTGTTTTTAGAAACGGCTCATCCTGCAAAGTTTACCGAAACGGTGGAAGAAATTATTGGTAAAGGGAAGGTACCATTACCTTCTAAATTGGCAGAATTTATGAAGGGAGAAAAAAATAGTATTTTGTTAAACAAAGATTTTCAGGGTTTTAAGGAATGTTTGTTAGAAAGTGTAACAATTTGAAAATACGATTGAACTGTTTTTGATTTTTTGTGTTTAGAATAAAAGTGTGATTAGTTTAATATTGTTGTTTTTAATGATTAAATACTTTGAAACACAAAAACAAATTGATAAATTCGACCCTTGATGTTTATAAATGTTAACAGTATCAACTTATGAGACAGCTTAAAATTACTAAGCAAGTAACCAATCGAGACACACTATCGCTTGATAAGTACTTGCATGAAATTGGTAAAGTAGAGCTACTGTCTTCGGAAAAAGAAGTTGAATTAGCCAAACGCATTAAAAAGGGTGACAAACAAGCCCTTGAAACCCTAATCAAAGCAAATCTTCGATTTGTAGTCTCCGTATCCAAACAATATCAAAACCAAGGTTTAAGTTTGCCCGATTTAATTAATGAAGGAAATTTGGGTTTAATAAAATCTGCTGAACGGTTTGATGAAACACGGGGTTTTAAATTTATATCTTATGCAGTTTGGTGCATTCGTCAATCTATTCTTCAGGCACTGGCAGAACAAGCCCGAATCGTTCGACTACCGTTGAACAAAATTGGTTCAATTAATAAAATAAACAAAGCTTTTAACAAGTTAGAGCAAGAGTTTCAGCGCGAACCTACAACAGAAGAGGTGGCAGAACTTTTAGAATCGAAACCAAGCATTATTGAAGATGCTCTCAATTTTTCTGGAATTCATGTTTCTCTGGATGCTCCTTTGCGAGAGGAAGAGGCAAATAACTTGTACGATGTTATGTTTAACGATGAATCTCCAGATCCGGAAGAAAATTTAATGGATAGTTCTTTGCGTTTAGAGATTGAACGTTCGTTAGCAACTTTAGGTGACAGGGAGGCTGAAATTTTGCGTTTTTATTTTGGATTAAATGGCTATCAGGCCTTTACTTTAGAAGAAATTGGAAATGAATTTGGATTAACACGCGAAAGGGTGCGCCAAATTAAAGAGAAAGCTATTAAGAAATTAAAAAATCAATACTGGAACAGATTGCTAAAATCTTATCTCGGACAATAATCTTATAAATAAATGAGTCGTTTAATTGCTCCTTCTATCTTGTCAGCTGATTTTAATCGCCTGGGAATTGACATTGAAATGCTTAACCAAAGTGAAGCAGATTATATTCATCTTGATGTGATGGACGGAGTGTTTGTTCCGAATATCTCCTTTGGAATTCCTGTTATTCAGCATGTAAATAAAATTGCCACTAAACCGTTGGATGTGCATTTGATGATTGTTGAACCCGATAAGTTTATCGAACCTTTTGTAAATGCCGGAGCATCAATTTTAACGGTTCATTACGAGGCATGTCCTCATTTACACCGCACTGTTCAGCTAATAAAAAGTAATGGAGCAAAAGCTAGTGTTTGTTTAAACCCACATACGCCGGTATCTGTTTTAGAGGATATTATTTCTGAATTAGATATGGTATTGCTGATGTCGGTTAATCCGGGATTTGGAGGGCAGTCGTTTATCGAAAATACCTATAAAAAGGTGAGGCAGTTAAAAGCATTAATAGTAGATAAAAATCCTGATTGTTTGATTGAAGTGGACGGCGGTGTAAATAGCGAAACTGCGAAAAAATTGTTTGATGCCGGAGCCGATGTTTTGGTTGCGGGTAGTTTTGTATTTAATTCTGAAAATCCAACAGATACAATAGGGAAATTAAAGCTTGTCTGATTTAATCTCAATCGTTTTGCATAAATCCTGGTTCTTCTGAATAAGCGGAGTAGCAGCATCGCGTAACATACATTCAGCAGAACAGTCGGAACAATTATGTTGCATTGAAAAAGATTCCTTTTTGAAATTTACTCTTTGCTTTTTCTTTTTACCGCCCAGTTTTTTTGTAATTTTCAAAATAGCAAGTGTCACTGCCGAGCCAATTATCATGTATGTAAATAGTACTTGAAGCATCGCTAAATTATTAGAGTTCCAATATTATATGTTATAAATGCAGCAATCCATGCCAAACCAGTAGTATATAAAACAGAGAAGGCTGCCCATTTCCACGAACCCGATTCATTTTTTATGGCTGCCACAACTCCAATACACGGGAAATAAATAAGAATAAATATTAAAAATGCCAGAGCCGCCGGCGAGGTAAATACCTTCTGTCCTATTTTTTCCCCATTCACATGCACCTCATTTTGTAACTTGTTTTGCAGGTTAACCGTTGTTTCATCATCAGCTGCTTGATAAAGTACTCCCAATGTACTTATAACTATTACTTTTGCCGGCAAACCTGCAATTAATGCAATACTCATTTTCCAATCAAAACCCAACGGTCTCATAACCGGTTCAATTACATTACCTATTCTACCAATGTACGAATTCATTAGTCGGTCGGATTCCTGTTGTTGATTTAAAACTTCGACCTGGGTCTCTTTTTGCGCAACATTCAATTTAGAATCTAATTGAACAATTTCAATTTTAGATTGAAAATGATGTGTGTTTATTGTTTCTCGCGGGAAATATTCCAGTGCCCAAACAATAACAACACCAATCAAAATAATAGTCCCAATTTTTTTAATATAATGTTGAGTTTTATCCCACATGTGGTACACCACATTTCTAAATGTTGGTAAACGATAAGTAGGTAACTCCATTACAAAGGGAGTCTCTTTATTTTTGAATATCGTTTTATTTAAAATTTGAGCGGTAATAAAAGCAAATACAATTCCAACGGCATACAATCCAATTAAATAGAGCGGCTGATATCTGTCAAAAAAAGCTGAAATAATCAGAATATAAACAGGTAATCGAGCACTACACGACATAAATGGAATGATTAGCATCGTGAGTATTCTATCGCCGCGGTTGCGCATAGAACGAGTGGCTAAAATTGCAGGAACATTGCAGCCAAATCCCATAATCAGTGGTATAAACGAACGGCCGGGTAATACAAACCGATGCATTATTTTGTCCATAATAAAGG
>JABMPI010000060.1 GCA_013203755.1 Bacteroidota bacterium | reverse complement strand
GTTTTAATATTTAACTTTTCTACTCAATAAAAACAGGAATCTCTACTCAGAGATTCCTGTTTTTATTAGGTGTCAGATGTAATGTATTTATTGTTTATTAAAACGTCTATTCATTTTGTGTTCACCATTTACATAAATTTCCATAACGTAACGTCCTTTCTTTAAATGCCGAACATCCATTCCTGTTTCAGAATCTTTAATGTTGGTATATTCGTGCGTCTCAATATACTTCCCATCCATGGTAATTCGCACTTTTAAAGTTGACGTTTTGTTAGTTGTTGTGTAAATAGTAAGGTAGTCTTTTACCATTCGCGGGAAAATATTTACTGAAAGTTGTGTAACTACTGTATCCACTTTGGATTCATTGTTAGCTCGGAATCCATAAAACTGTCCGTTTCCATTATCACTTTCAAAAAGATGAATGAGATTACCTTCAGTATCTTTTAAACGCAAACATCCATAACCCGATTTTGCCATAAACCAAAACTCCAATCCATCTCCGGCTGTGTCGATTAGGTTTAAATAATAATTGTCTTCCACCAATTCTAAAGTGTCCGAATATTTTGTAGCAGGTTCCAATTGCTCTGGTGTTTTCGCATAAATTGTGTCATTTAAGCTATTTACAATATAAATTGAGTTGTCCTCCGGTTTATTATTCGTCATAAAATCGACAACAATTTTTGAAGGAATTGTTGGTATATCGTTGAACTCAGATTCCATACTGTTATCTCCGTCCCACTCATCTTCAACACCGTTTGGCTCCGATAAAACTACAGAAAAGGTATTAAGCCCTTTTTTTGCATTAATAATTCCCGGGAGGGTAATAATTGCAGCTTGATAAAAATCCAGATCTCCTTCCCATTTAAAAGTTTTTTCTTCGAACCCATCTGTTTTATAAGTAATCTCCAAAGTTCTCAAATTCTCTTTTCCAAGGTTTTGAATTTTAATTCTTGGGTTAAATCCGGTTGGATTGTATCTGTTGTAATTATCTAGATTGTTAGGCGCAATTATCTCTTCAATTGCCACATCGTTGGTATTGTTTGGTGCCCCAAACTGGAAAAAATATGAGGTAATTTGTTCCTTTGGCTGATCCAAATTGTTTGCAGTAAAAGGTTCCATATCGAGATCGAGGGTGTGTTTCGATTTGGTAAGTGGCACATCAATAATATCCGGCACCTGTAAATCTCCGGGACACCAGTAAGCGCGGTCGAAAATCCAGGTTCCTCCTTGTGGATAAAGTGGATTCTCTCCACAATCTTTCCACATGTCGCGGTGGTCAACCACTTCGCCATCGAAAATTAATTCGCGCCATCGGCTACAAAATTCGCTACAACCATTGGGCTGGTCCATTCCATGTCCGGTGTGCTGTATTCTAAAACGGCCAAATGAACTTCCTTTTGCCTTTTTAATTTGTATTGGTATCAAACTTTTTTCAATGTCCATTTCCGGATTGCCATATTGAAAGTTGCCATCCCACATTTTTTCAACCGAAATAAAATCGGCAACGGCAGGTCCAAATAAGAATTCGAAATCAACAGTTAAATCCCAACCTAAATCGGGAGATTCGTAACCGGTGTGGATGTATTCAATTTCAACACTGTCTCGCAAAAACGATTCAAAATCTGTTACATCAAGTTTCCATGTATAATTCCAACCTTCCTTAAAATTGCTGCCGTAGGGAGTCAACATCCTTCCAATTTCATAATTTATATTTTTCCCTTTTACTCCGCCTTTTCGAAGAATTTTTATGCGGTCCATGTAATCCCAGTGTGCAATTGCCCTGTCTTCAGGATAGGCCAAAGTTACATTCATTGTAATTCGCCTTACTTTGCTGTTTTTCGACGGGAAAGTTCCCCATTTTTTGAAACTGTTTGTCCCCTTTTTGGGGTTGGTAACAATAGTGACTTTGTTGTGTGTAATCACATTTGTAGTTTGTGCCTGCGAGGTTGCAATGCTGGAAGTTATAAATAGAACAAGGGTTACAATTAAGTTTTTCATGATTTAAGTACTAATTAATTTCTTAAATGTAGATTGCGAAAGTCTGTTTATTTTGATCGCGGAAGCAAACATACTTATTTCTATTGAAATTGAAATAGTGTTTATTTCATATCTATTTTTCTAATTTCCTTATTTTCGTAAATGATTTTTTTGGGTTGAAAAAAAATGCCCGCCCCAAAAGGGCAAGCACTCTATATTTTGTTTAAACGTTTTATGGCCGAACACTTTTTGTTGCTGCTACGTATTTTTAAAGTATTGAGGTTACGATGTACCTTAAAAAAGTATTGAATAATTAGAAGAAATTGAAAAATAAAATGTTTTGGAAAACTTAGTTTAATGAAGCTTCCATCGTTTTACTCGAACCATCGATGAGCAATAACATTTCCTTTAATTCTGATGAAGTAAACGAGCGGTATTCTCCCGCTTTTAATTTTCCAAGCGAGATATTCATTATTCGAATTCGTTTTAGTGTTTTTACTTCGTATCCCAGGTAGATGCACATTCTACGAATTTGCCGGTTTAAGCCCTGTGTGAGAACGATGTTAAACGTAAAATCGTTGATTTTCCGTACCCTGCATTTTTTTGTAATTGTGTCTAGAACAGGAACTCCAATGCTCATTTTTTTAATAAATTGAGTGGTGATTTTCCGATCCACCGTAACGATGTATTCTTTTTCATGATTATTTCCTGCACGAAGAATTTTATTTACAATATCGCCATCGTTAGTTAAAAAAATAAGTCCCTCGCTTGGTTTATCAAGCCGCCCCACCGGAAAAATGCGTTCGGGATAGTTAATAAAACTGATGATATTTCCTTTTATTTCTAATTCTGTAGTGCAGGTAATTCCAACCGGTTTGTTAAAAGCCAAATAAATAGGGATTACCTTTTTGGTAATAATTTCTCCTTCAATACTAATTTCATCTTTAATGGTAACTTTAAGTCCCAAGTCGGCAACCTCACCATTAACTTTTACTTTTCCACCCGAAATAAGTGCATCAGCCTTCCGTCGCGAACAGAAACCCGTTTCTGAAATGGCTTTATTTAGTCGTTTTTTGTCCATGCAGTGAAGCAAAGATAAAGGATAATATCAAATCTCTTGGAATCTACATTCAATAAGTAAAAATCTATTTGTCTTTTTGATTTCTAAATCATTTTCTCATCTTTGGGCAAAAGTAAATTAGTAGTAGAATGAGATCACTCACACAATTAACTCCGCAACCGCTGTTTAACTATTTCGAAGACATTTGTCAAGTACCACGACCTTCAAAAAAGGAGGAGAAAATAAGACAATTTTTGTTGGATTTTGCTGCCAGCAATAATCTGAAAGCAAAAACCGATGAGGTAGGAAATGTGCTGATTTTAAAACCTGCGACTTCGGGTTACGAAAACGCACCCACGGTAATTTTGCAAACGCACATGGATATGGTTTGCGAAAAAAACTCGGATAAAGTTTTTGATTTCGATAATGACCCAATTGAAACTCAAGTGGTAGATGGTTGGGTAAAAGCCCGCGGTACAACTTTGGGTGCCGACTGTGGAATTGGAATTGCCGCGCAAATGGCAGTGTTGGCATCCAGCGAAATGAAACACGGTGCCATTGAATGTTTGATTACCGTTGATGAGGAGACTGGTTTAACAGGAGCTTTTGCTTTACAATCTGGTTTTTTGAGTGGTTCGGTTTTGTTGAATCTCGACTCGGAAGATGAGGGCGAAATCTTTATCGGTTGTGCCGGTGGAATAGATACTTTGGCGACTTTTAATTATCAAACAGAAACAGTTCCGGTAAATTCGGTTGCATTAAAATTGTTGGTTTCCGGTTTATTGGGTGGCCATTCTGGTGACGATATTCATAAAAATCGTGGAAACGCCAATAAAATCCTAAATCGTTTTTTGTGGAACGCCGCTAAAAAGTACGATTTAAGAATTGCCGATTTTAATGGAGGTAACCTACGAAATGCGATTGCCCGCGAAGCATTCGCAATTGTTACTATTCCCGAAAATGAAAAAGAGGCCTTGCTTTCTGGTTTTGAAAAATATTTCACTGCTGTTAAGAGCGAATTTGAACGCACGGAACCGGGCTTAAAATTGACAAATGAAAGTGCAAAACAACCCACTTCGGTAATTGATAAAACCACACAAGGCAATTTGTTGAATGCCGTTTATGGTTCACCCCATGGTGTGTTGGCAATGAGCACCAGCATGGAAGGAATGGTTGAAACCTCAACCAATTTGGCATCGGTAAAATTTATAGAAGACAATAAAATAAGGGTAGTAACCTGTCAGCGCAGCGAAGTTGAAACACGAAAATACTGGGCTGCAGAAATGGCTGAATCGGTATTTCGGTTGGCAGGTGCCGAAGTGGAACACACCGATGGTTATCCGGGCTGGGCACCAAATCCCGATTCGGAGGTTGTAAAAACCACAGTCGATTCGTACAAAAAATTGTTTGGTGTTGTTCCAATTGTTCGTTCCATCCACGCCGGATTAGAGTGTGGTCTGTTTCTCGAAAAATATCCAAACCTGGACATGGTTTCCTTTGGTCCAACCATCCGCGGAGCACACTCTCCCGATGAAAGATTAGATATTGCAGCCACCGAAAAATTTTGGATACACTTGGTTGCCGTGTTAGAGAATATTAGGTAAGCTATTATTGATGATTTACAAATTATTATTTGAATGAAAAGCAGACTACAAAATAAAATAGTTTTAATAACCGGAGCATCCAGTGGGATTGGTGCAGCAACAGCAAAAGAATTTGCCAACGAAGGTGCAATGGTTCTTCTTGTGGCCCGCAACGAAACCAAGCTAAAAATTGTTGTAACAGAAATTATTGAGAGAGGTGGCAAAGCAACATATTTTATTGCTGATGTTTCCAATTTTAAAGTGGTACAGCAATTGGCAGAAAAAGTAAAAGCTGAAATTGGTGTACCAGATATTATTGTAAATAATGCCGGGCAGGGAGTCTGGAAATTTATAGATGAAACTGCTTACGAAGAGGTGAGTGAAATGATGGCAGTTCCTTATTTTGCATCGTTTTATATGACCAAAGCTTTTTTACCGGAGATGCAAAAACGAAATTCAGGACACATTGTAAACATGACTTCATACGCCGGATTTATTGCTTTTTCCGGTGCAACCGCATATATTGCAGCGCGAACTGCGATGATTGGATTTCATAATGCATTGGCGGCTGATTTGTATGGAACAAAGGTGAAAACATCGCTGGCATACTTCGCAAAAGTTAAAAGCGATTATTGGCAGAATAATCCAGGTAGCGAAGAGCGGTTGCCAACTTCGCAAAGTTTAATTCCGGTAATTACTACAGAAAGAGCTGCTCTGGCAATTGTAAAAGGGGTTCGAAACGGAAAGAAAAAAATAGCAACTCCATTTATGATTTTTGTGATGAATGCGTTGATTCGTTTTATGCCGGGCCTTACAAAATTAATTATTAATAAAACTGGGTATAAAAGAAATTGATAGAGACAGGTAGTTTTTTGCAGCGAGATTATATAAAAAGAAAAAGCCGGTTAATACCGGCTTTTTACGCTGTTTAATTACTAATTTAAAACTATTTCTATAAAAGGGGAGAAATAGATTGAAGCTTAGCAACTTCATATTAGTAGACAGTTTAAAAGCGTTTTTGTTACGGTTTGATTGAAAAAAAATCGATTTTTTTTAAAAAAAATATAATTTGCATGAGAAAACGAGAATTATTCGACTTTGTAATTCAATATTTCGAGGAATCGATGCCCATTGCGGAAACTGAATTGGAATATGGAAATCCGTTTGAGTTAATAGTGGCAGTAATATTATCTGCCCAGTGTACAGATAAGCGGGTAAATCAAATAACACCGGAATTATTGAAACGGTTTCCAACTCCACAGAAAATGGCTGATGTTGAACCGGCAGAAGTATTTGACTACATAAGGAGTTGTTCCTACCCAAATAATAAAGCAAAACATCTGGTTGGAATGGCACAAAAACTTATCGAATTGTTTGACGGAGAAATCCCAAGTGATGTAGATGATTTGCAGAAATTACCCGGTGTTGGAAGAAAAACCGCGAATGTAATTGCGTCGGTGGTATATAATAAACCAACAATGGCGGTAGATACGCATGTGTTTCGTGTAGCAGCCCGAATTGGATTAAGTACAAATGCTAAAACTCCCTTGGCTACCGAACTGCAACTGATGAAATATTTCCCTTTAGATTTGGTTCATAAAGCACACCATTGGTTAATTTTGCACGGTAGGTACACTTGTTTAGCCCGTAAACCAAAATGCGAAAAATGTGGGTTGACAGAGGTTTGCAAATTTTACATAAAGGAAGTGAAGGAATAATTCATTAGTGTAAACCGCGACTTAATACTGATCACTTTCTTCTATCCAAGCGCAACATCCAATACCATCATAGTGGCAAATCCCAGCATGGCTCCAATGGTAGAATAATCTGTTTCGTTGCCTGTTTGCGATTCGGGAATGAGTTCTTCAACAACTACAAAAATCATTGCACCTGCAGCAAACGATAAAGCATACGGAAGTAGAGGTGTCATAACCAAAACCAAATAGGCGCCAAGTACAGCAGCAATAGGTTCAACAGCTCCCGATAATTGTCCGTAGTTAAATGCTTTTAATCTTGAAAACCCCTCGCGGCGCAAAGGAATAGAAACGGCTGCACCTTCAGGAAAATTTTGTAAGCCAATTCCAAGTGCAAGAGCAACAGCACCGGCTAATGCTCCCGCTTCCGGGTTGCTGGCAAGTGCCCCAAAAGCAACTCCCACAGCCAATCCTTCTGGTATATTATGAAGTGTAATTGCCAATACAAGTAATACACTGCGTTTCCAGGTTGTTTTTATTCCTTCAGCTTTTTCAATTTTTAATCCTAAATGTAAATGGGGTAAAATGTTGTCAATAACAAGCAGGAATGCTCCTCCCGACAGGAATCCTACAACTGCAGGAACCCATGGGATGTCTCCACGTGCTTCTGTCATTTCTATGGCAGGCTTTAACAGCGACCAAAAGCTGGCTGCTATCATTACCCCGGCTGCAAAGCCAAGCATAGAATTAAGTACCTTTTGATTTATTTTTTTGAAGAAAAAAACCATTGCAGCTCCCAGTGCCGTGAGTCCCCAAGTGAATAATGCAGCAAAAAGAGCAAGCAAAATTGGGTTAAATTGTAAAAGCCAATCTAAATTCATGTGTAAAATTATTAAAAAACAAAATTAACAAAAAGAATAGTAATTAAGTATCAATAATTCTTGTGGGTTTAATTTAAGGTAAAACAGTTGTTTGTTTTAAAAGTTTGTTAATCGTTATAAAATTTTGGTGTCTGAACTTTGATTTTTTATCAAACTTTGTACTTTTGCCCCCACAACATATTTAACTAAAAAAAAAACGTTGTTATGGCATATATAATTTCTGATGAATGTATTGCGTGTGGAACATGCATAGACGAATGTCCGGTAGATGCAATCGCCGAAGGTGATATCTACACAATTGACGCTGAACTTTGTACTGATTGCGGTTCTTGCGCAGAAGTTTGTCCGGTAGAATGTATTTCTATAGACGAATAAACTGACAACATTAAGACATTTGAAAGCCTGTTCATCTATAGATGAATGGGCTTTTCTTTTTTATCTAAATTGAGTGTTTAGCTATTTTCTTTTTGAAGAGCTTCTCTCAATTATTTCAGAGGGCATAGTAATGGTTTCAAATTCAGGTTTCCCCGTTGTATTGTTGATTTGGTTGATTATCAATTCTGCAGCCTTTTTTCCCATGGAAAAGCCGGGTTGTTTTACTGTACTAATAGAAGGAGTAACCAATTCTGAAAAAGGTTCGTTGCTAAAACCAATGACTAAGATATCTTCGGGCACCTTTATTCCATTTTTCTGCAAATATATTATTACGCTTAATGCGCTTAAATCGTTGGCACAGAAAATTGCATCGGGCCAATCATTATTTTTAGTGAGTTTTTGAATAGCCCGTGTTCCGTCGGCGCGAGTAAGACTGTTGTTGATTATTAGCGATTCATCGATTTCGATCCCAGACTCTTTCAATGCTTTGCAATATCCTTCTTGTCGGTTTTTATAAATTTTTAAATTTAATGGTCCACCAATGTGTGCTATCTTTTTTGCACCCTGTTCAATTAAATGTTTTGTAACAAGGTAGCCACCACCAAAATCGTCAATAACAATTTTATGTGCTTCAATTTCGTCAACCACCCGGTCGAAAAAAACCAACGGAATATTTCTATCAGAAAAAAGTTTTAAATGGTCGAATGTTGTTGTTTCCATCCCAATCGAAACAATTAGTCCATCCACACGATTGGCAAAAAAAGTGTGGGCAATTTTGTCCTCCTTTTCAAAGTTGTCGTTCGATTGCGAAATAGTAACCGCAAAACCATTTTTATAGGCCACGTCTTCAATTCCACTAACAACCGACGAAAAAAAGTGTCGGTTAATTAAAGGAACAATAACACCAATTGTATTTGTTCTTTTGGTGCGAAAATTAGCCGCCAGGATATTGGGACGATATCCCATTTCGTCGGCGGTTTTTTTAATTCTGTTCCGTGTAGCTTCACTTATTATTGGGTTATTATTTAATGCCCTTGAAACCGTTGATGCAGAAATGTTCAGCCTTTTGGCTATGTCGTGTATTGTTGTTTCCAATTCGTTGAATGTGTTTAATATAGGTGTAAAGTTAATTAATATTTTTTATTCATGCAATCGATTGCAAATTTGTTTAATTGTTTCTATTTTTGTTTCAAATTAAAATCTAAAGTTGTTTGAATAATAATATATTGGTTTTTCTCTTTATTTTAACAACTTATAAGATAAAGCTGAGTATACAAATTACGATTATTCAAAAAGAAAATTTTAAATAGATTATTATGGCAACAATTTACGAAGAGCGGTACAATTATCATCCAGAGGATTTTAAGTCGTACGATACAGCGAGAATTAGAAAAGAGTTTTTAGTTGAAAAATTAATGGATGCCGGCAATATCCGATTGGTATATTCTTTAATTGAACGTTATATTATTGGAGGTGCGGTTCCGGTTGACAAAGATTTGATTTTGGAAACCATCGACCCATTAAAGGCAGAATATTTTTGCGAACGCCGCGAAGTGGGTGTAATAAATGTTGCAGGAACTGGTTCGATTGTAGTTGATGGGACTGAGTATAAAATGAATTTTAAAGATGCACTTTACATTGGAAAAGGAAGTAAAGAGGTAATTTTTAAGTCGGATGACGCTTCTGCACCTGCGCATTTTTATATTAATTCTGCTCCAGCTCACAAAGAGTTTCCTGTGAAACATGTAACCATGGGCGATGCAAACGTATTGCATTTGGGTGCGTTGGAAACTTCAAACGAACGAAGCATCAATCAGCTTCTAATAAATGGTGTGGTTGAAACATGCCAGTTGCAAATGGGAATGACGGAATTAAATACAGGGAGTGTTTGGAATACCATGCCGCCACATTTGCACAGTCGAAGAAACGAAGTCTATTTTTATTTCGATGTTCCTGAGGGACAGGCAATTTGTCATTTTATGGGGCAACCCTCAGAAACTCGCCACATTTGGATGAAAAACGAACAAGCAGTAATTTCGCCAAACTGGTCGATTCATTCTGCTGCCGGAACCAGCAACTACATTTTTATTTGGGGTATGGCTGGCGAAAACCTCGATTATACCGATATGGACGTAATTAAGCCGACAGAATTGAGATAGGAGAAGTGAGTAACATGCCCAATATTAACCCTTAATTCGTATTGTTAATATATTTTATTTGATTTTTATTTGATTTTAATTTGTATTTAAAACAAAACTAATTAATTTTAAGAATTAGTGTAAAATCACCATTGAATAAAGATAAACTTAACAAAAGATATCATAATAAATTCAACATAATTTCATAAATAAAACTTAACTAATTGATTTAAAACTATTTAACTATGAGAAATGCGAGAAATTATTTATTTCTATGGGGGAGAAGTTTACTAACTCTTCTCTTATTTTGCTTTTCAATCGGATTGGTAAGTGCTCAGCAAATAACTGTTAAAGGGAAAGTATCTTCTGCTACAGAAGGAGGTATACCCGGAGTAAACATTGTGTTGCAGGGCACTACAACTGGAGTAATAACCGACGTGGAAGGATCATACAACATTGTGGTTCCAGGACCCGATGCAGTATTAGTATATTCATTTATTGGCTTTGTTAGTCAAACGGTAAGTGTTGGCGACCAAACTACAATAGATGTAGTTCTTGTGTCTGATATCAGTGAATTGGACGAGGTTGTTGTTACTGGTTACGGAAGCCAAAAGAAGGCTACTGTTACCGGCTCTGTTTCTGCTGTTAAGGGTGAAGCACTAAAGTCGATTCCAGCAAACAACGTATCAAATACTTTGGTAGGTCAAGTGGCAGGTTTGATGGTTGTTAACCGTTCTGGAGAGCCAGGAGCCGATGATTCACAAATAAGAATCAGGGGTATAAATACATTGAATAACTCCCAAGCTCTTATTGTAATCGATGGTATTGCAAATAGGGATGGCGGTCTTTCCAGACTTAACCCTAATGATATCGAATCGGTAACGATTTTGAAAGATGCTTCTGCTGCAATTTATGGTGCGCAGTCTGCAAATGGAGTTATCATGATAACAACAAAACGTGGTAAAGCGGGTGCTCCCGAAATTGGTTTTTCTTTAAACATGGGAATGAACCAGCCAACAAGATTGCCCAACATGCTGAATGGACCGGATTATGCACAGATGTTGAATGAGCTTGATGAATATAGGGATAGGGACGAAAGATATACTCAAGACCAAGTTAATAAATTTGGTGATGGTACTGACCCATTTCGTTACCCAGAGACCGATTGGTATGCTGAAACACTTAAAGATTGGTCGCCTCAAGGTAATGCTAACCTTACATTATCAGGTGGTACAGAAGCTGTTAAATATTTTATCTCAGCAGGAGGTACATATGAAGACGGATATTTCAAGAAAAGTGAGGTAGGGTATAATCAACAGAATTTCCGATCGAACATTGATGCACAGATTACTAAAAATATTAAGCTTAGGGTTGATCTTTCAGGAAGACATGAAGATAGAAAATATACACAAATGCGTGGTGGTACCACGTTCAGATTCTTACAAGGTATGAAGCCTACCGAGCCAGCTTTCTGGCCAAAAAGAAGTACAGACACTGAACGTTTACCAGGGCCTGACTTTGAATCAGGAAGTAACCCTGCGGTTACATCTACTGATATTACTGGCTATAACTACGACAACAACTATATTTTCCAGAGTAATGTGGGACTTGATATTACAGAGCTTTTTACCGTAGAAGGTCTTTCGTTTGTTGGTAACATAGCAATCGACGAATCTTTCAGAGAATTTAAGAACTGGAAAAAACCTTGGATATTATATACCTGGGATAAGGAAACTATGAATGAAAATAACGAACCTGATTTGGTTGGTTCGGTTAAAGGTATTGCAGCACCTGAATTGACTCAAGAAAGCAGACGGTCTAAATCATTTACGGGTAACATGCGTTTAAACTACACGAAAAACTTTGGTGAGCACATCGTGGGTGTTATGGCAGGTATTGAGAGACAAACACAAACAGGATATTATTTCAGTGCATACCGAAATGGCTTTGTG
>JABMPI010000628.1 GCA_013203755.1 Bacteroidota bacterium | reverse complement strand
GATATGGTCAACCCGTAAAATTGGAATAGTTTTATTTATTTTTACATTTGAAAACCATTAAATATATTATTGGTTGTGCACCGTTTTCTATTGGCTTACTATTTTTATTGAAAATGAAAAGAATTACAATTCTGTCGGTTGTTTTGTGTGCTTATTTTTTTGTTCTAAATCCTATACCGGTAAAAGCTCAAATTGTAATTAACGAATTTCTAGCTTCAAATTCCGGACTTAATGTAGATCCCGATTTTAATGAAAGTGGCGATTGGATTGAATTTTATAATCCCGGAGCAACATCTTTTTCTATTGGAGGATATTATGTAACCGATAATTTTGATGATCCTGTAAAATGGAAAATTCCAGCAGGTATTCAAATAGATGCTGGTGGTTACCTGATTATTTGGGCAGATGGTTACAACGCCGGACTTCATACCAGTTTCAAATTATCAGCTTCGGGAGAAGAACTGGCAATTTACTCTCCTTCGGGAGAAGTGATCGACTCAATCTCTTTTGGTGTGCAGGAATCCAATATTTCTGTGGGGCGCAAATCGGATGGAAATACAGAATGGAGCTATTTTGCTGAGCCAACTCCGGGAGCAACCAACAATGCTGAAACATTTGATGGAATTGTGAAAAATGTTCCGCAATTCTCACTTTTAGGAGGAATATTCGATGCTCCGGTGTGGGTTGAAATTACCAATACTTTGGGTGGTTCTATTCATTATACACTCGATGGTTCGGCGCCTGATAATTTTTCCCCTATTGTTAGTGGACCACTTTTAGTGAATGAGACTACAATTATACGAGCTCGCATTTATAAACCAAATTGGATACCCGGCGAGGTTATTACTCAATCTTATTTTATCGATATAAATAATGCGATAGGCTCGTTGCCGGTGATTTCAATTTCTTCTGATCCTGATAATTTTTGGGATTCGGGAAAGGGAATTTACGTACAAAATTTTAAACCCGATTGGGAGATACCAATTAATATTGAACTGTTTGAAAACGATGGAAGCGACCGTGCCGGATTTAATTTAGCAGCTGGAGCAAAAATAAATGGATTGTATTCGTGGCAGTTACCTCAAAAAATGTTGGGTATTTATTTTAAAAAGTCTTACGGTGACGGGAAACTGGATTATCCTTTGTTTTTTGGTCGCGAGCGAAAAGTCTTCGATTCGTTTGCGCTTCGGGCTTCCGGGAGCGACTGGGCTTATACTCTGTTTCGCGATGGAATGGCTCAATCGTTATCTTCCGAAAATATGGATGTTGATTTTCAGGAACACCGGGCTAGCGTGGTTTTTATTAACGGGCAATACATGGGAATTCATAATATCCGCTCGAAAGTAGATGAAGATTTTGTGGTTGAAAACCATCAATTGGGCGACCAGAAAATTGATATGGTTGAAAATGAGAATTATGCCGAAGCCGGCAGTCTCGATCAATATGCCAGTTTTGAACAACTCTATAAAAAAGATTTGTCTGTTCAGGCAAATTATGATGCAGTGGCGGCACAAATGGACATTGAGAATTTTACTGATTTTATAATTACTGAAATCTATTCGCAGAATACATCGGTTGACCATAATATTATGGCATGGAAACCACAACTCAGCGGAAAATGGAAATGGATTTTAAACGATCTCGATCGTGGCTTTTTCAAAGCAGGCAGTAATATGATAAGTTTTTATGCAGATAGAAATGTTATTCCGTTAAAACAATTACTTCTAAACGATGGTTACCGCGAATATTTTGGAAAACGTTTGGCCGACCATTTATTCACAACCTTTGATCCTTTCCTCGTAAAATTTATTATTGATGAATTTAAAACAAATATTCAGAATGAAATACCCAAACATATTCAACGCTGGCAGGGGACAAGTTCAAGTTATGGTAATCCAATTTCTTCGGTGAACTTTTGGAATGGAGAAGTGGACAAAATGAAAACTTTTGCCGACAACCGGCCGGCAACACTGCTGAATGACCTGCAAAATTATGGATTCGGGCAAAGTGAACCGCTGGCAGTTTCAATTTATCCCAAAAACGCCGGGACCATTAATTTCGATGGGATAAAGATTAATCAATCTTACAGTCAGGGAAGTTATCCAATAAACGAAGAAATTTCGTTGGAGGTAAATTCAAAAGGAGGATATGTTTTTAAAGGTTGGACGAACGAAACAACGAATATTATTGTTGCTGAAGAAGAAGTGTGGAAATATAATGACAGAGGAGAAGAATTGGCCTCAAATTG
>JABMPI010000627.1 GCA_013203755.1 Bacteroidota bacterium | reverse complement strand
TGGTGTTTGCAGAATAAAATCATGTCCTTTCCGTATCAATTCAGGAAAAAATTGCAAGAAGAAAGTTATCAGCAATAAACGAATATGCATTCCATCAACATCGGCATCGGTGGCAATAATAACCTGATTGTAACGCAGGTCTTCCATGCTATCTTCAATATTCAGAGCTGCTTGTAACAGATTAAATTCTTCGTTTTCGTAAACCACTTTTTTTGTCAATCCATGCGTATTCAGTGGTTTTCCTTTCAAACTAAACACGGCTTGTGTATTTACATCGCGCGATTTTGTAATTGAACCACTGGCCGAGTCTCCCTCTGTTATAAATATACTCGACTCCTCTTTTCGTTCCTTATTTCCATCAAAATGAATACGGCAGTCACGCAGCTTCTTATTGTGCAGGTTTGATTTTTTTGCCCGTTGTTTCGCCAGCTTTTTTATTCCTGAAATTGCTTTTCGTTCACGTTCCGATTCGGTAATTCGTCTTAAAAGGACTTCTGCCGAATCGGGGTTTTTGTGCAAATAATTATTCAGTTCTTTTTGGAGAAAATTAGTAACATGCGCCCGAACAGAAGGACCATTGGGACCAATATCTTTTGAACCCAACTTAGTTTTTGTTTGCGATTCGAAAACAGGTTCCTCCACTTTAATACTAACCGCAGCAACAATGGAAGCCCGAATATCTGACGGATCGAAATCTTTTTTATAAAAATCGCGAATAGTTTTTACAAGAACCTCTCGGAATGCCTGCAAATGCGATCCTCCCTGAGAAGTGTGCTGCCCGTTTACAAACGAATAGTAATCTTCGCCATATTGGTTTCCATGTGTAATAGCAACTTCAATATCTTCACCTTTTAAATGAATAATCGGGTAAATTGGGTCATGATCCATATTTTCCTCCAACAAATCGCGAAGACCATTTTTGGAGTAATATCTTTCACCATTAAATTCAATGGTTAGCCCTGAATTCAAGAAGGTGTAATTCTTCAGCATATTCACCACATAATCGTTTATGTAATGATATTTCTTAAATACTGCATGGTCTGGTACAAAAGATACAATGGTTCCATTTTGTTCATCCAGCCCACTAAAATCTTCCTCACCCTTTTTTATTCCTTCGCTAAAATAAACTTCTTTCGCAACACCTTCGCGAACTGCTTTTATGGTAAAATCTGATGAAAGAGCATTTACCGCTTTGATACCAACACCATTCAGCCCCACCGATTTTTTAAATACTTTGGAATCGTATTTTGCTCCGGTATTCATTTTGCTAACAACATCGTCCAATTTCCCCAGCGGTATCCCGCGCCCGTAATCGCGCACAAATACTTTATCCTGATCGATTTCAACTGTAATCTTTTTCCCGAAACCCATCATAAATTCATCCACAGAGTTATCGAGCACCTCTTTTAGAAGCACATAAATTCCATCGTCGGCAGCCGAACCGTCTCCCAGTTTACCGATATACATTCCCGGGCGCTTCCGGATATGCTCCTGCCAATCAAGTGTTCTAATTGTTCCTTCGTCGTACGTTGCAGTCATATAATACCGTTTAACATCAATTTTCACAAAAACAACTCCGGGTTACTTCCAAAATGTTTTTTGTGCAATTAAAAAATGCAGATTCAAATTTTGTTGGACATTAAATTACAACTGTTATTTTCTGCAATTTGTGACAAATATAAATAAACAAGTGGTGATTACGGCGATTCACACCCAGCAGTAACTAACAAAATGCAGTTGAAAAATGTTGAAAAAGAAAGTCGCAGTTTACAGTCGCAGTTGCAGTCGCAGTTTGCAAAACTATAAAACTTTACACAATTTACGTATTGAGGAAAGAGGAAGGCAGAGGAAGAGGAGGAGCCAAAGGCAAAGGAATTTCGTCTTTATAATTTGAGAATACATATGAAGTTGATGTTTTCGGAGTACCTATTCAGAATTGAGATGGAATCCGTTTTTGTTGCAGTCGCATTACTCATTAACCCATTCACTCAATTACTCATCTTCAAATAATCCCCATTTTTTTCATCAAGAAAGTAGCATTCATCGTTTTTGTTGCACCATCCGATAAAAGGTAGTCAAAAACCAGTTCGTCATTTTCAATTTTT
>JABMPI010000626.1 GCA_013203755.1 Bacteroidota bacterium | reverse complement strand
AATTAACGTAATCAGCTACTGAAGTAATGGCACTTGCTCTCTTGTAAACAGCAATATTAGGACCTTTTTTGGTTGTTGAAACACTAGAATTCCAAGTTACACGATAATCGAAACACAAACAACCTTCACTTGCTTTTTCAAACCAGTTTCCTACAAAATCTACTTCATTTACAGCAATTGATCCGCCAGAAGCATCTGTAAAGTATAAATGATTTGTTGTATTTGTTCCTGGACTTGTAATGATAGATAGATTGTTAATTCCAAAACCTATATTTCCTTTCCAACTCGTAATTAACCCTGTGTTGAACTAAACCTAAAGGTAGCTTTTTCGATATAAAGATGAAATCACTACCTTATAGGTTCACATTAACAGTATGAAATTATGAAAAAAAAAATTAACAATTACAGAAAATGCATGTAAAAGCATTAAAGAATTTTCCACGACCTACCATTTACTCAAAAGGCATTATGAATTATTAGGGAAAAGTGAAAGCACTGTAAAGAATTATGGACGTTGTTTAGCCCATATGGTTTTACATTTTAATTGCTGTCCAAGCGAGTTAGACAGCGAGCAAGTATTGGATTACCTTCATTTTTGTCAACACCAACACAAAACACCTTCAGCAAGTTTTTTTAAGCACACCGTTTACGGGCTTCGAGCTGTTTATCGCTTAAAAGGTATGAATGATAAACGGATTGTTTTACCTAGTATTGAGCGCAGTAAAAAACTACCTGTGGTACTTTCTCAAAAAGAAGTTAAGCATCTTTTAAAGACTCCCAAATTACTCAAACATCGTTTGCTATTAAGTTTATTATACGATTGTGGTTTACGCAATTTTGAGCTTCGCAATCTTGAATTATCAGATATAGATTTTGATAGAAAAATGCTTCATGTCCGCCAAGGTAAAGGAAGAAAAGACCGTTATCTTCCTTTGGGAAACCTACTTATCAAAGGTTTGCAGAAGTATATTTCCAGCGAAAAACCTTGTCGTTGGTTATTCAATGGTTACAGCCAAAAGGGAGCGCATTCACAATTATCTCAACATGGCATCTATTGGATAGTCAAGCAGGCTCGTAAAAAGAGCGGGATAAACAAACCGTTAACGGCTCACACCTTACGCCATAGCTATGCTACTCATCTATTAGAGATGGGCTTGGATATTGTAAGTCTGAAAGAAGCACTGGGTCATTCTTGCATAGAAACTACTATGGTTTATTTGCATGTGAGTCGGTTGGGACGTCAGCAGACTTTTTCCCCCCTTGACCGGCTGTATAATTATCTAACTACAACCCCTTGAAGGCTCGCCATGAAGTTGCAGACATTTTAAACCAAAACCAATCCTATTTAACCACCGATGTTTTTAACGGTTGGCAACGACGTACTTTATTTGCTTTAAGTAAATGCCGTACAGCAGCTTTGGGAGGTCATATTGATAAATGCAACCATACAGCCTGCGGACATTTACATTTGAGTTATAACAGCTGTCGGAACAGACATTGCCCCAAGTGTCAAGGACATAAAACAGAACAGTGGATTTTAAAGCGAGCACAAGAGTTACTTCCTGTACCATATTATCATGTAGTCTTTACCTTACCAAGTGAGTTAAACATCTTGGCTTTACATCAACCTAGATTGATTTACAATACCTTGTTTAAAACAGTTTGGGCAACCCTTAAAGGATTTGGTGAAAACCCCAATTATTTAGGGGCGAAAAAGGGAATGATTTGCATACTTCATACTTGGGGGCAAAACCTGAGCTTACATCCACATTTACATTGTATTGTGCCAGGAGGAGGCGTTGATAAACAAGGGCATTGGAAATCTGTAGTGAAAAAAGATAAATACCTGTATCCCGTAAAACAACTTAGCAAGGTTTTTAGAGCAAAATATGTGTATGAACTTCGTAAAAACGGTATACAAGATAAGATGTTGTTTGATAAATTGTTTTCAAAAAACTGGGTAGTATATGCCAAAAAACCATTTAATCACACAATTCATGTAGTTGAATATCTTGGGCGTTATACCCATAAAATAGCCATTAGCAATCATCGCATAAAACACCTTACAAACAAACAAGTGATTTTTACCATCAAAAACTATAAGAATAATGGAAATAAAGAAAATTTAAAATTACATCCCAAGGAGTTTATTCGTCGATTTTCCTTGCATATTCTACCCAAGGGATTTGTTCGTATTCGTCATTATGGTTTTTTGAGCAGCACTACAAAGCGTCTATGTTTAAAACAACTCCAAGAGCAATTAGGAAAACCACCTATAGCCAAAGAAAAGAAAATGCTACATCTACTCTGTCCAAGGTGCAAAAAAGGACATTTAGAAACCATTATTGTTTTTGATTCAAGAGGACCACCTGCGTATTGGATTGAACAACAAAAAAGGCTAAGAAAAGAAAGAAAAGTGAAACCCTAAGTGCACTTGCGCATTAGTATACTTATGTCTAAAATTTAGAAATAATATGAACAACTCAATATGAAATATTTAATAATAGAACATCTCTAAAAAAAAGACCTTAAATATTAACTAAACACATTAAAAAAAAGCTCTTTTTTAAAATACCACTTATATAGACACTCCACAAGTAACAAGAAACACAACGCAAAACCCATAGAGTAACAATAGATAGTTTATCCGGTTCAGTCAACACGGTGTTCATGTTGGGTCGTGCCGACCACACGAACACTTAGTTATTGTAAGCAGTTTATCTTGTTATTTTATGTTAAATATCTTATCTAATTCAGTTTCAAGAGCATTATAGACATAACCATTCATTTGTTTGAGAACAGTTCCATCTTTATCGATAATAAAGCTTGTCGGATAACCTTGAACTCCATATTGAGTTACAACTTTGTCTGAAATACCTCGTAAGTTTGAAATATTAATCCAATCAATATTGTCAGCTTTACTAGATTTTTCCCAATCTTTTTTATCTACATCAACAGAGTAACTAATAATTACAAAATCCTCATTTTTGTATTTTTCCTTAAGTCTTGGAAATTCCTCTTGGTTCTGTTCGTGACAATAATGACACCAAATAGCCCAAAAATCTAAAACAATAACTTTACCTTTAAAATCAGAAAGTTTCACATTATCACCTTCTAAATCCTTAGCGCTTATGTCTATAAAAGGTTTGCCAATCTTTATTTTTTCGATTTCAAAACTGTTTTTTAAAGCAATCCCGTATTCTGAATTTTGGAGTTGGTTATCTAGTTTTGAATAGAATAATTGAAGACTATCTTTCTCTAATTTATCAGTATAAGATAAGAAGTTACTAAGTGAAACTGTATTGTTAGGGTTTTCAAAGAGAAAAATTAATTGTTCCTTATTTTTATCTTTATGATAATCTTTCTATTCAATTTCTCCATTTTTCATTTGGTTATTATACTTTTCATTAATTGCTAGATATCTTTTAGATAACTCATTTAGTT
>JABMPI010000625.1 GCA_013203755.1 Bacteroidota bacterium | reverse complement strand
GTGCATTGTCGTTGTTGCTGGTTTTAAAAGGATTTGCAAATTATTCTCGCGCAGATGGAAAAGTTAAATGGGAGAATAATGCTGAAATAAGAAATGGATGGATTCGGCCGGGAGGTGAAGATCCTGAATTGCAAAAGAATGACGATAAATTTGAATTTACTTCAAGGTATGGAATTAGCGCATTCAAAAAGTGGTATTATAGTGCTGAATTTAACTTCGAGACTCAATTTTTTAAGGGGTTTAGATATCCCACAAAGGTAAATACTGAACCTATTTCGGCATTTATGGCACCCGGTAAAACGTTTTTGAAATTAGGTTTGGAATATAAACCCAATAAAGATTTTTCGTTACTGCTCTCTCCTATTACAGTTAAGAATGTCTTTGTACGAGATACGGTATTAATAGATCAAACAAAATTTAGTATAGATACTGATAAAAGAAGCTTTTGGGAGCCTGGATTAAATGCTGATTTAAAATTTAAAAAGGAAATTACTGAAGATATTACTTACGAGACGAAATACAAAATGTTCCTAAATTATAAGAATCCCTTCCAGAAATTTGATATTAATTGGGAAAATACTTTTAATATGCGTTTGTCGGAGTATATAAATATGCGATTTATGCTTCACTTTATTTATGATGATGATGTAAAGTTCCTTATTGATGAAAATGATCCGAGTAAGGGACTGAAAGCAAAACTTCAGATGAAGGAATTTTTTACTATTGGCTTTGTTTATAAAATTAATAGGAAGGTAATGAAAGCCAAACGAATTCGCTAAATATAAATAGTCCATAAGATAATTACGATCCGGTTTGTAATAGAGGCAAAATTTACTTTGCTTTAGTTATTGTGTTTTACCAATATAAGTTGAAAGAATAATTGTTCTTTTTGAATGTGATCTGATAGGTTTAATTTACTTTTGAATAAAGTTGGGTTATTTAGTGACTGCAAGAAAATTCCTTTTTTTGAAGCCTTTGATGAGAAAACGTCAAAGACAAGGCTTTCGAAGTTTTGAAAATCAAGGAGTTTACTCCGTCAGCCGACGGATGACTGTTTTCAAAACGAGAGTAACGCAGTATTTGGCGTTTTCTTGCAAAGACTATTTAAGAAGTTTGACAAAAATCTAATTGTTTAGTAAGCTGACTATAACACGAGTTCCTTTTAATAAAACGATAATAAAAATTATAACGAAATGAAGAATATAAAACGATATTACATTCTAAATGCTGAACCAAAAGATATTTTTAATGCATTAACAAATAAAAAAATGCTGGAAATTTGGACGGACGAAACTGCCAAAATGGAACCGGTTTCTGGCTCAGAATTTTCTCTTTGGGGAGGGAGTATTACAGGTGTAAATTTAGAAATAGAAGAGAATAAAAAAATTGTTCAGCAATGGTTTTTTGGAGAAGATGACGAAGAGTCTGTTGTAACCATAAAAATCCATCCTCATAAAAAAGGAACAAGTGTTGAATTGATTCATACAAACATTCCTGACGAGGCTTTTGAAAATATTTCTGAAGGTTGGGACGACGATTATTTTGGAGCGTTAAATGAGCTGTTTTTGTAATAAATAAAGCAACTTCCAGTTGCTTGTTAGATTATACTTAATGAATTGTGGCATTATTATACCGGAACATGCGCAATCGAAAATCTTATTTTTATTAGTGTTAAAATTGAGGGTGAAAACTATTAGTAGAGATATTATAAATGGTAAACAATTATTCGAATCGAAAGGGAAGAGGAGCAGTTGGCTCGAAGCTGTAAAACTCTCTTTTTGATTGTTCGTCTAAAATAAATCCAACAAAATTCATGTCTTTTGGATGAAATGGATAAAAAGCTAATCTCAGATGTAAGGTTTTGAAAACCAGATTCTCGTTGTGCAAACGTATTCCCAAACCAATTCCACTATAGTAATCTTGTGTTAAAATAAATTCTTTGTTTGGGCCAATTACACCAACGTCGGTAAAACCAAAAATTGCCATGTTAAACTTATAAAACTCACTTCTAAGAAAAAGAACGTACTCCATGTTTAAACTTAGTCGCTGTTTTCCAATTGCCTCTCTACTGAAAAATCCACGAATATGATTGTCTCTTCTTAGATCTAAATTTTCTATTTCAAATCGTTGTATTCCGTAGGTATAGTCTGCACGAGTAAATAATCGAAACCGTTTCCTGCCAGCGTTAATTTGTTTTGAAATGAAATTTACGGTTCCATTTATTTCTCCCTGTTCAAATCCCGATTTGCCATAGTATCCGCCAATACCACCTGCCAAATAAAGATAGCCTTTTCTGTTAATTAGTAGATTCCCGTTAGATAAAAACAGGTGTGCGTAATGTCGGTCTCCAAACTCGTTAGCATCGTACCCATATACAATTTCATTTTTAAAACCTTCGGGAATATCTTCCGTAATTCCATAACTATAAATTAATTGGTCTTGTATAAATCTTCGTTGCGAAAAAGTAATTCCGGTAAGATAAAATGTACTATTTGAAAAATATTGATGGTTATTGGGTTCGGGTATTGGTCGTTGGAAGAAATTTTTATTGTTAAAACCCGCAGCCAGAACTATTTGGGTGCTGTTTGGACTTTCATCTTTTATTTGAAAACTACGTCCGGCCCAGGCACTATAGTAGGATACATCCAGGGGCGTAGGTGCTTCAATTGGGTCATCTGTAAAAATACGATCGGTTCGAAAAAACCGTAGTGCATTTGTACCATAACCCCATTTTATAGAAGGGGTAATAAACGTTTTATTAAAAACGAAAGTAAATCCTTCACTTCTGTAATTATTTAAATAGCCCAATGAGATGTCGATAAATTTACCATGTATATTGTTTATTTTGTAGAAAGTCTCAAGACCTAAATATGGCTGCTTTGAAAGATGACCTAAAAATCTAACAGATATTTCGTGTCCAACTCCAAAAACATTTTGGTTGTAAACTTAAAGAG
>JABMPI010000624.1 GCA_013203755.1 Bacteroidota bacterium | reverse complement strand
TTGCTTCAAATACATTTTTCACCAAAGGGTGAGCATGATTAACCACCAAATTTAAACTTTCAGGAAAATCACCGTACATACTCATTCCGCCTTGTGCCGCACCCATGTCTTTCATTCGGCGCATAAACTCGTTACGGGTAATTACCATTGGCGAACCTGTTTCACCCAAATCCTGGAAATCAACAATAAAATTGAAATCTTTATTCTCTGGGCAAACTGCTTGAAAAACTGGTGACAACTCTTCTTTTTGCTCAAAAGTCAACTCCTCTTTTGTAGTATCTTCCTTTTTAATTAGGTTTTCAACTACATCAGAATCTACACGAACAAAACGTGTTCCGGTGTATTTTTGCTCCAGTTTATTAATTAGGTGCGGTGCCAAAACATCGTCGAGAACAATTATGTCGTAACCTTTATCTTTAGCAGCTTCTACAAAAGTATATTGCTCCTCGATATTGGTTGTATACAAATAAATGGTGTTTTTATCTTTGTCAGTTTGATTTTCTTTCACCAACATTTCATACTCTTCCCAGGTAAAATACTTTCCATCAGTATTTTTTAGCATAAAAAATTTCAAAGCCCTTTCGTAGAATTTGTCTTCCGACAACATTCCATATTCAATAAAAATCTTCAGATCATCCCACTTGCTTTCAAAATCCTCGCGGTTTTCTTTGAAAATCTCTGCTAACCTGTCAGCTACTTTTTTATTAATGTGACTGCTAATTTTCTTTACATTCGAATCGCTTTGCAAATACGAACGCGAAACATTTAATGGAATATCCGGTGAGTCAAGCACACCGTGTAATAGTGTCAAAAATTCAGGTACAATTCCTTCAACCGAATCGGTAACAAAAACCTGGTTGCTGTACAATTGAATTTTATTTTTCTGAACTTCAAAATTATTTTTTATTTTTGGGAAATAGAGAATACCAGTTAAATTAAATGGGTAGTCCACATTCAAATGAATATTGAAAAGTGGTTCATCTCCCACGGGATACAACTTTTTATAGAATTCTTTATAATCCTCGTCTTTTAAATCGGTTGGCATTTTTGTCCACGCCGGAGCAATATCGTTTATTTGATTGTCCTCATCGGTTTCAACCTCAACTCCTTCTTTCCAGTCTTTTTTCTTTCCGTAAATAATTGGAATCGGAAGAAACTTACAATATTTGGTTAGAATTTCAGAAATTTTTGAATCTTCCAAAAATGCTTTCTCCTCTTCAATTACATGCATTACAATGTCGGTTCCAACATCCTCTTTTTCAATTTCGTCAAGCGTAAATTCAGGGTCGCCTTTACAACTCCATTTTACTGCTTTCGAACCCTCTTTGTACGATTTTGTAATAATGTCAACCTTATCAGAAATCATAAACGAGCTATAAAACCCAAGCCCAAAATGACCAATAATTGCATTGGCATCGTCTTTATATTTATCCAAGAAATCGTTTGCTCCCGAAAAGGCAATCTGGTTAATGTATTTTTCAATCTCCTCGGCAGTCATTCCAATTCCGTTATCAGAAATGGTAATTGTTTTTGCCTCAGCATCTAAACTTACTTTAACTTTTAAATCGCTTACATCACCCGAATATTCACCTTTTGAAGCAAGGGTTTTTAGTTTTTGAGTTGCGTCAACTGCATTCGAAACAATCTCTCTTAAAAAGATATCGTGATCTGAATAAAGAAACTTTTTAATGATTGGAAATAGATTTTCACTGGTTACACCAATTTTACCTGTTTGCATTTTTTATATTTTTTAATTTAATTTTCAATTTACGGGTGGCTAATT
Organism: Bacteroidota bacterium; assembly: GCA_013203755.1. GTDB lineage: Bacteria > Bacteroidota > Bacteroidia > Bacteroidales > Prolixibacteraceae > Draconibacterium. The sequence continues at coordinate 3,511 of JABMPI010000624.1, read as the reverse complement.
TCAAACAACATGCCATTCGTGTTTTGTGACGAATTGTCATTTTAGATATTCAAATAATGTTAAAACTGACCGAAAACTGATTAATTCCCTATTTTTTATTCACCCAAAGTCACTTAATTTGTGTCTTTAAACAAAAAGAGGTTTATGAGCAATCTGGAAAAGTATTTTAAGAAATTCCGAAAAAATATTATTGGTATCAATCAAAAGTTTAGTTCTCCCTATGGAGAGAAAAAAATTATTTATGGTGATTGGATAGCTAGCGGGAGATTATATAAACCAATTGAAAAAAAAATCACCAAAACAATAGGCCCTTTTGTGGGCAATACACATACAGAAACCAGTGAGACGGGTATTCGAATGACCCATGCTTACCAAAGGTCACATCAAATAATAAAAGAACATGTAAACGCGGGATCTAATGATGTTATAATTACGGCAGGTTCGGGAATGACGACCGTGATTAATAAATTTCAACGCATATTAGGATTACGTGGTAAATACACAAAAGATAGTGAACGCCCGGTTGTTTTTATAACGCACATGGAACATCATTCGAACCAAACTTCGTGGTACGAAACCAATGCCGATGTAGTTGTTATTGAACCAGGAGAGGGATTGTTGGTTGAACCTGAAAACTTAAGAAAAGCTTTAGAAGTTTATAAAGAGCGACCGTTTAAAATTGGTTCTTTTTCGGCTTGTTCCAATGTAACCGGAGTTCGAACCGATTATTACAAACTTGCCCGAATAATGCACGAGTTTGGTGGCGTATGTTTTATCGACTTTGCAGCGTCGGCTCCTTACGACAATATTGACATGCACCCTGCAGATCCAATGGAAAAATTAGATGCGGTACTATTTTCGCCACACAAATTTCTTGGAGGACCGGGTACATCTGGAGTATTGGTTTTTGATGCACTGATGTATAATAGCGAAGTTCCCGATAATCCCGGGGGTGGAACCGTGGATTGGACGAACCGATGGGGAAAATACAAATATGTTGATGATATTGAAGCTCGCGAAGATGGTGGTACACCGGGTTTTTTACAATCCATCAAAATCGCTCTCTGTATCGATTTAAAGAATCAGATGGGTGTTGAAAACATCAAAAAACGTGAAGAAGAACTACTTGAAATTGCTTTCAAAGGATTAGATCAAATTCCGGAAGTAAAAATACTAGCCGACAATGTTCGTGATCGTTTGGGTGTAATTTCCTTTTATGTGGAAAAAATTCATTACAACCTTTTTGTTCGGTTACTGAATGACAAATATGGTATTCAAACCCGTGGTGGTTGTGCTTGCGCAGGAACTTACGGCCATTTTTTGTTGGAAGTTTCTTATGAACAGTCACAGGAAATTACGGATAAAATAAATCATGGCGACCTTTCGGATAAACCGGGGTGGGTACGTTGGTCGTTACACCCAACCATGAAAAATTCTGAAGTAGATGTAATGATTACTGCCTTAAATGATATTGTTACAAATATTGATACTTACAGAAAAGATTACACTTACAATAACAGAACCAACGATTTTGCTCATAAAGATGAGAAGAGCGATGAGGAGTTGATGAATCAGTGGTTTTCATTGAATTGATGTTATTCTATTAAATATCCGAAACGTTACCAGTTGAACGTCATTCCATAAATTTTTGCAAAATTTCATGCGGAATCTCGTGATAGTTACATTATAATTATGTTAGATTATTTCTTTGGAGGGAATGAAAGCTTTGATTTTACTATCTTGTAACCCACTACGACTTAAATTTATACATTTAATTTTAGAGATTAAAATATCATAAAAAATGAACAGTGAAGGTTTTATAAAATTTAATTGCAAGCGAATTGAAGGAAATACTTGTCTCCCTGCAAAAACATTTGAAGCGTTAACAAAATGGAGGCAAATAATGTACGAATCTTGTTTAATCGGTGCTTATTCGAATGGTATTGGTTACGGCAATATTTCTATCCGGGCTACTGCTGACAACTTTTATATTTCAGGGACAGCAACGGGAAGATTGCCAGCACTTGAAGAAAAACATTATCCACTTGTAAATTCATGGTCTTTCAGCAAAAATTCGTTGAAATGTACCGGGAGTATCAATGCCTCTGCTGAATCATTAAGTCATGCAATTATTTATGAATCACTTCCCGATGTTGGGGCGGTTATTCATATCCACCATAAAGGAATGTGGGATAAATATCTAAATCATACGGCAACTACATCTGCCGATGTACCGTATGGTACTCCTGAAATGGCCAAAGAGATACAAAAAATCATTATGGCTATAAAACCAAATCAAGACCCTGTTCTTGTTATGGGAGGACATGAAGAAGGCATCATTGTTTGGGGGAGAACTCTTGATGATGCAGGAGAAATCGTTTTGAAATATTATAAATCTTTTTTGAACGAAAAATGAATATTAGCGACTACACCCTAATAAATCCAATAATTACTGACTTTTGAGTTTCAAGAAATTTAACTACTTATTGTTAACTTTGTATTTCAATCATTATAAATGGCAAAGAAGTACAAAACAGGATTGGTTTTAAGTGGAGGCGGAACACGTGGTTTTGCCCATTTGGGAGTAATTGCAGCACTACACGAAAATGGAATTAAACCCGATGTAATTTCAGGAGTGAGTGCCGGGGCTATTGTTGGCGCTTTTATCGCCGGAGGAAAATCGCCCGAAGAAATCTTACAAATCTTCAAAAAAAGTTGGTTCTTTAAATATACCAAACTGCATTTGCCAATAGATGGTTTATTAAAGCTTGATGGTTTACAAGAGGATATTGACAAAGCGATTGTAGCTAAAAATATTGAAGAGCTGGAAATACCATTTTTTGTAGGAATTTCGAATTTAAACAAAGGGATTATTGAATATAAAAATTCAGGGCCACTTGGGTTAACTGTTTTAGCTTCATCGTCTATTCCCATACTTTTTTCGCCGGTTACAATTAACAGATACTCTTATGTTGATGGTGGATTAATGGATAATATCCCGATTAATCCAATTAAAAATGATTGTGAGCAGATTATAGTTTCGAATATCAGTCCCATAAATCCCAAAGCCAAAATGAAAAATTTGGTTCAGATTGCTACCCGCACTTTTTATATGAGTGTAAATGCAAACATGAAAGAAGTTCGTAAACACGCTACTGTTTTTATTGAACCCAAGGGAATTGACAAATACGATATTTTGCTACGTACTCATGCCGATGAGTTATTTGAACTGGGGTATAAATCTGCTAAAAAAGCTTTGATTAAATCTCTGGAGTTCAAATAGAAAAGAAATTGTCTTCTTTTCTACCGTCTCACGAATGAAACGCCGGACGTAGGAAGTCGGTTTATTGATAGTTGAATTATGAATTTGAAAAAGAAACGCCAATAAATCCCAGATTTACATTTTATGAAGTGTACTGCAGCACCTAAAACCATCAAAAAACCAAGAAGAGAAAATAATGCAAGAACTACTAAAACACTGGTAGGATTACTAGAAATATTTCATTAAGAA
>JABMPI010000623.1 GCA_013203755.1 Bacteroidota bacterium | reverse complement strand
TTTTCAAGAAGAGCTTTTAACTCAGCTACTTTGACTGGGTTTTCGCCATACAAATTATTTTTCTGAGAGATATCGTCCTTCAAATTATACAATTCGCCCGGAAACTGATTTTCAGAATAACCAAATTGCTCGTTAAACCACTTTGGCACTGCTGAGTGCATCCCACTTTCTGAGTCGATTAAAACCCAATCGCCTTTACGAATTGCGTACCTGTCTTTAAAAGTATTCTGAACAGTTGCTTCACGAATATTTACTGCTTCGGAATTTCCTTTTAAAAGTGGCAATATATTGTAACTGTCTTCGCCAGCCGTATTCGGAAGTTCAAAACCAACAACACTTGCAAGGGTTGCCATAATATCAACCTGGTTGATAACTTCATTACTAACTGTTCCTGGCTCAATTACTCCCGGCCATTTAATTACAAATGGAACACGATGACCACCTTCCCAGGTGTCGCGTTTTAAACCACGAAGTTCACCTGCACTTTTGTGATTATAATTTTTAATGCGATCGTAAGCATATTTTTCAGGACCGTTGTCTGCAGTGAAAATCACCAATGTATTTTCGGCAAAACCATTTTCTTCCAAAGCCTTTAAAACCTGCCCGGCTGTCCAGTCACTTTGGTGCATAAAATCACCGTAACCGCCGGCTTCGGTAGTTCCCTGAAATTCTTCAGTGGGAACAATTGGTGCGTGTGGCGATGTCCATGGGAAATACAAGAAAAAGGGTTCGTCCCTGCCTTTTCTGCCTTTAATATATTCCACTGCTTTTTTTGTTAGGGTTGGCATTACTTCATCCAACTCCCAACCTTCTGCCATTGGTCCGGGGCGTGCTTCCCAACTCCCCTCCGAAGTTTTAGGAGTTTCAGCCAAAGAAAGCGTTGGCACAGTCACAACATGTTCATTTTCAATCCAGGTATATGGTGGGAAGTTGGGAACATCGTCGCCGAAATAGTAATCGAATCCGTGTGAAAGTGGGCCACCGGTAATTGGAGTTACCCAATCAACTTCATTGGACATATAATATTTCACTTCTCTATTCCATTGCATTTTTCTTCCCGAAGGTTCAGCCAGAAAATTCCAGTTCCAACCCAAATGCCATTTTCCGATGCAGGCAGTTGCATACCCCTTGTCTTTTAGCATTTCGGGCATTGTTAATCGCTCCTCGGTAAATGATGGTTTACCAAAAGAATTTACAATTCCATGAAATTTTCGCCAGTGGTAGCGACCGGTTAAAAGTGCATACCTGCTTGGAGTACAAATTCCCGAAGAGCTGTGGCCATCGGTAAAACGTATTCCTTCTGAAACCAGTTTATCTAAATTTGGAGTTGGGATTTTAGACTCTGAGTTTTGAACTCCTAAATCTCCATGCCCCATGTCATCGGCGTAAATTATTACAATGTTAGGAAGTTTAGTATCAGGGTTCTCTTTTTTATTTGAACAGGAAAAGAGGATGAAGGTTAATGCGAAAAAATAAGTTAGTCTTTTCATCAGTTGAAAAATTATAAGTTCGAATTTGTCGTTCTAATTTTTGTTGTTTCAAAATTGGGATGTAGAAGGTTGCCCCATTCCACGAATTTGCCTTTTCCAATTACTGAACATGAGGCAGGATTTCATATCAAAATCTTACTCAGTATTTAATTCCGTGCTACTATACGCCTCTCTTTCAGAGCTTTAAAAATATTACTTATTGTATTGTACTTCGCTGAAGATGACAACTTTATTTTTTAACTGAGACTGAAAACTGAGACTGCGACTTAAAAACACCAACTACTTAGGTCTCTCGTCAAACGTCTTTATTTTCTGAATAACCACAGGTTCTGCTGCATCGTACATTTCGCGAATAAACGGATCGTTAAATGGCATAGTACGTTCTTCAAAAGGCATTTCCTCAACACGGTCGAACAATCTTTCTTTAGCTGCTTTAATGTCTTTCCCGTAAATGTGATACGAATCCGCTTGCCAGTTTAGTCTACCCAACTTTACTGTTTTACCTGTTTTTTCAGCAACTCCGGCGGCAATCACCTCTTTACTAAACTGAATAAAACCAAACATATTCATAAAACTGGCTCCCCATGCATCGTTGCTTCTAAAACGAATGTTACAATTCAGCCAATACACTCCTTCTTCATCTTCCAAAATGCGATACCAAATCGATTGTAAACAGGGTGGGTCGTAACAGTCGCAATCTAAATTTGGCATCCAGGTAATCATTTGTGCCTGACGTGTAAATGGTTGATCAGAAAGCTTTGTAATTACACTTTCTATTTGGTCTACTTTAAACGATCCAACCTCAACCGACTCGCCATTCTGAAGTTCTTTCCACACTCCATAATCTTTAATACGTCCGTGATATGTATATTCCCAACGTGTATCTTTTTCGTCGTTAATATTTTTCACCCAGTGGTTTTTGTACCCTTTCAATTCCAAAACATACTCTTTCAAATCATCAATTCCACCCGGAAAAGCCATGTGAATCATCGGGTCGGTTTCCGGTTCTTCAATGGTTATATTCATTGTACAATCGATACTTAGCGGGTCGCCAGGTTTATCGTACTGTGTTTCAAAACGAGTACCTTTTTCGTACAAATTAATTAATGCTGCTTCGTAAGTTTCTGCTAATGATTTACCGGAAACGGTGATTACAGGAATATTTTTCATTATAAAAGTATTAGGTTTTATTGAACGATTTAAAGATATAAAATGAACCATACCAACATAAAATACAGAACTATTATTTTTCAACAAATCATCTATTTATAATTGTTTAATTTTAGTGGAATAGATATTATTTTAGTTTTTTGTTGTCAGCGGAGGCGTTTTTAATATATTCGGAATATTTACTTTTATGAGCTTTTGCCCGGCTGGCAAATCATCGGTCTGACGGGCAGCAAAAAAGTAAAGTCCGTCCGATAGGACAGGCTTTTGAAAATAATTGCTTTGAAACCGGTAGTTTTAATATAATAGGAATTAGTTCCCAGAATATTCATTTGATCCATGCATTTTAGATTGTATCTCACCCCTTTCCCAAAACAAAACCTTTCGCCAACCCAAATCGTTAACCTTGTTAGCAAAGGTAAAACCTATGATAAAGTTAAATGAGTTTAAACTCAATCTATTTCAGTTAAATGTTCTTCTGAACAAGGAGGAAAAGGAGGGCTTTGAGTGGCTGTTAAACGAAGGGATTTATTGCATGCGCTGCAACGACGTTTTGCAAAGATGGTGTTATAAAACTCCACACGCTTAGATTCGTGGAACAATGTGGTTGTAGATGGCCGGTGTGCCACCTGTGGAAACTCGGTTTGCCGGGTAATGGAGTTTGGTGAAGACCCGGGCTTTTTTGCCAAAACTATTGAGTTTCGGGAATCCTTGCAGAATTAAGCCTGAGTTCGATATAAAATATTAACACAGTTTCAGTCAGTTTTTGTCAGAAATTTGTACAAATTTTCGAAGGACTATCGGGATAATTCGAGAGAATTTGGAGGAATTTATGCAAAAAGAGGCGAAATCCGTAGG
>JABMPI010000622.1 GCA_013203755.1 Bacteroidota bacterium | reverse complement strand
TAAATGTGTAGTTCGGATTTTTTGTGCTTTTAACCGGAGTATGCCATTTCTCTGCATTTTTATTAATTCCTGTATCTGCTAAACGTGCATATTTTAGTTTTACATCGTAGTAATCGTTGATGTTGTCGATGCCAACGATGTTATGTCCTTGTTCGAGGAGTTTTTTTGCCAGGTGAAACCCAATAAACCCTGCTGTTCCTGTAACTAGTATTTTCATTGTTTATTTTCAAAAAAAGATAGAGTTCAATTGCCTTATATGAAGCAACTCGTGTGAATTGAATTTGCCGTATCAGTTTTTGTTTGCTTTCCAGATTAAAAGAGCAGGTTTGTCCTCAAAATAATCCTTCATCTGGTTGGCCGTTAAAATGAGTGAACGCACTTTTCGGTTAATCATATTTTCGGACAATTTTATCAGATGTGTGATGTGATTTGTATCGAGGTTGTTGCCAATGAGCACGAGATCCATGATTTTTGAATCGATTCCTCTTGCAAAATCGCCGGTGATGTAGGCGGCTTCCAAATCGCCTATCTGGCTGGTAACCTTCTCAACCAACTGATCGATACCAATAAATTTTTTTACAATACTATTGATGTCGCCGAACAAGGGATGTGCAATATTGGCCTGATAATATTTTCTGTTTCCGGTCACTTCGGAAGTTAAAAGTCCCGCCTGCTCCAGTCTGTTTAACTCCACACGAATCGCATTGGTTGATTCTCCAAATTCCTGCTCCAGGTTTCTCAGATAGCCTTTGTTTTCGCTATTGAGAAAAAACTTTAGCAGTAGTTTTATCCGGGTCTTGGATGTAATCAGTGATTTGAGCATAAGGTAGTTGACGTATTTGTTGGTTGCATGGAACCGATTAATGATTCGACAACAAATAATAAAAAGATTTACGGGTATTCTTTTGTTTTTTACAGCTTCGCCTCCTCAGTTACATTTTAAGTGCGCTGAGTTTTTAATGGGTGGCACAGGTGTCGAGTAATAATTTTACTCTTTTTTTCTGCAAAAGTAGAAAATCAATTGTTTTATTCGTCCTTTTTTGTGAAAAAAAAGTTGATTTCTTAGTTTCCGAAAGCCGCTATTTATAATTGATTTAAAGTAAGAGGTTTCGCTTTTACAATAAAGTTAAAATGATCTTACCTCATGCAACGAATAGTCTCCTTGATGCTGTTTGTTAAAACATTGACCATCTCCCGTTTTTAAAGTTCATAATTTAATGCGAGGCTTAACTGTCCGTCATCCTGGGAGATTTCAGGTTGTGGAAGGAAAGCCCGCGGAGTCATATTTGCCAGCAATGTTTTTATGATCGTGCTGATTTTGTAATAGATAAAATTCCGTAGTTCAACCAGTTTTTCTTTGTTCAGCGTTTTTATCCCACTTTGCAGCAGCAGTTTTATGTGGAGCGAAGACAGGGAAGAATATATGATTCCCATGGCTATGGTCAATATTGCCAGCATGCTCTGCAAGCCATCAAATGTTTTAACCTGGATGTCTTCCAAATTATAGCAACTCTTTTATAAATACAATATCATCACCATTAAACAGATCAATAACTAATGAATTGTCTGCTGGAAACATTCCGTAATAAGATTCAAAAGATTCCATGTCTTGCATTTCAGCGGGTAGCCCCACACCAGCTTGTGCATAATAGCTTTTAAAATCTGACCAACTAATATAAGTACTGGTACCTTCGCTATACATAGTTACTCCTTGAACTTCGAAATTTACATAATTAAAGAAACCTTTTTCTTTTTGGTCGTATTCAACCTTATCGGTTAGGGTATATCGGTATTTATAGCCAAAGGAGAAATCTGTTGTTTGAGTTTGTCCATTAATAGTAGAAGTAATAGTGCCTGAGATTACGAAATTACAGATACTTGTTGCAAATTCAATAGTTGGAGGATTAACACGAGTTGTCATTGTTACACCGTCACTATTTACAGTATTACTTTGCACATCGCTATCGGCTTTCCACTTGCCCAACAAACCTCCTGTTTTCATAAAGTCTTGCAGCCCTTTGTTGATTACACTATTAACAATTGCTTTAATTTCCTCCGCATCGCCTCCTAAACCAGAGGCAAGACCAACTAAATCATTAATACAAGAACCAATATCTGCTCCGGATCGCGTTGCCATAGCTTTTACGCAATCTACAGTAGTTCCGTTAATTGCTAATCCTTTTGAAAGATCAGAAAAAGGTTTTACACCTGTTATATCGCCCAAAAGACCTGATGTAAATGAGCCACATGCATAGGTTGCCATAACCACAGAAAAAGGAGTCGCTGTTCCGGCAGAACCTGCAAAAGTTACTCCCGCTCCAGCAAGCCCTAAACCACAGCCTAAAGCAGAAGATACATGGCCGATAGTCCTTTTTATATTTGGCACAAAAAAATCAGTCCAAGAGTCCGAAGTCATATAGGCTGACTTATTATTGGTTATTGGTTGTGCGTTAGACATGCCTTCGAATTTAACACCGAGCAGGTATTGAGTCTCTAAACCAACATCGTTAATATTGCCGCTACTTGGATTACGAGCTAGCGAATTTATTTTTGAAATAGCAATATCAGCCAAGTCTCCATCGAAATTTGAAAATACAATGTAAAAATCTCCTTCGGCTGTAAGCATATACATATCGATAGGCTTTCCTGTAGCCGTATTAATATTCACGGACCATTCATCTCCTGAATTGGTTCGTAAATAAACCTTACTCAAGTCATCACTGAATAGGTAGGTTGTCCCATCTTCTTCAAATCCCATTACAGGATAATCAGCGTTTTCTGTAATAACAAGATCTACGGCAGCATTTTTTGGAACGTCATCGTCGTTATCTAAAAGACTACATGCGAACATGGTTAAACAGAGAAGTAATAAAGAAATAGGTTTTTTCATAACATAGGTTTTATGCGATTTAATTATTTATTACCAATGATATAAATTGCCGATGATGCATGTGTTTGCAGTGAGGTAAACATCAAACCGGCAGATTACTCATTAATAGTTAGAGTTAAAATAAATATTGAATTTCAACTTGAAGTTGCAAATCAGAATATAGAATTTCTAAATGTACCAGCGTCGCGTTCATATTATTTATTATGTAGGAGTAAATTCATTTGCAAAAATAACAAGATAATTGATATAGCTTGACCATCTCCCGTTTTTAAAGTTCATAATTTAATGCGAGGCTTAACTGTCCTGTTTGTTTACACAATAAATATAACATTTTTAAACCAGCTTTCCTCACCGGGAAAACCATGAAATCCTTTGCTTTTATTGTTATACAGAAGTTTTTATCCATTTTTTCGGGAGATGGTCAACTGTTTGTTAAAACACCAAGACAAGTAACTGTCCCAAAGATAAAACTTTTATCCCGTATAACTTTCTCCAGTCCTTGTAGATTTTGTACAAATATCCTGTAACTCCGGACCTCTGTAACCTGACTATTTTTAACTAATATAGTCTTGAATTTCAATGCTTTAAAAAGACAAAATAT
>JABMPI010000621.1 GCA_013203755.1 Bacteroidota bacterium | reverse complement strand
GGATTGAATTCTATTGGAGAAGCTAACTTCTCTGACCACGGTGCAAACCGTTTGGGAGCTTCTGCATTGATGCAGGGATTGGCAGATGGTTATTTCATTCTTCCATATACAATTGGCGATTATTTAGCTGATGAAATTATGGTTCCGATGACGGATACAAGTGCACCTGAATTTGATGCAGCTGAAAAAGCAGTTACTGGGCGATTGGAAAAACTCTTCAATATTAAAGGTTCGAAAACGGTTGATTATTTCCATAAAAAACTGGGTCAGGCAATGTGGGATTATGTTGGAATGTCTCGTAATGCAGAAGGGCTGAAAAAAGCGATTGCCGCAATTCAAGAAGTTCGTGCTGAATTCTGGAAAGATGTTAAAATTCCGGGAGAGATGAACAACCTGAATCCTGAATTGGAAAAAGCTGGTCGAGTGGCAGATTTCTTCGATATTGGCGAACTAATGGCTCGCGATGCACTGGACAGAAACGAATCGTGTGGTGGACACTTCCGCGAAGAGTCTTGTACCGAAGAGGGCGAAGCAAAACGTAACGACGAGAAATTTACTTATGTTTCTTGTTGGGAATACCAAGGCGAAAATGCCGAGCCGGTATTGCATAAAGAAGATTTGGTGTTTGAAAACGTGAAGTTAACGCAAAGAAGTTATAAGTAGTGAGTAATAAGTACAGTGCACTTTTTTATCTCACTACTAATAATCTAAAATCTAAAAAGAAATGGCTGATATAATTTTAAAAAAACTCAATATTAAAGTTTGGCGCCAAAACAATGCGGCAAGCAAAGGTAAATTTGAAACTTACCCAATAGAGAATGTTTCTACAGGGTCTTCTTTCCTTGAAATGATGGATATTTTAAACAATGACCTCATTGAAAAAGGAATCGATCCAATTGCTTACGACCACGATTGTCGCGAAGGAATTTGCGGTACTTGTAGTTTGTACATCAATGGTCGCCCCCACGGGCCAGACACCCAGGTTACTACTTGCCAGTTACACATGCGTAAATTCAAAGATGGCGAAACCATTACTATTGAACCGTGGCGTGCTGCTGCATTGCCGGTAATTAAAGACTTGATTGTTGACCGTACCGCTTTTGAGAAAATCTTGCAGGCTGGTGGTTTTATTTCGGTAAATACGGGTGGTGTTCCTGATGCAAATTCAATACTGGTTAATTACGACGATGCGGAAGAATCGATGGATGCTGCGGCATGTATTGGTTGTGGAGCTTGCGTTGCGGCTTGTAAAAACTCATCGGCAATGTTGTTTGTTTCTGCAAAAGTTTCGCATTTGGCTAAATTGCCACAAGGTAAAATTGAAGCTAAAAAACGTGCTAAAAGTATGGTTGGCAAAATGGACGAGCTTGGTTTTGGAGGTTGTACAAACACGCAAGCTTGCGAAGCTGAATGTCCGAAAAGTATCTCTATTACCAACATTGCACGTTTAAACCGCGAGTATTTGGTGGCTAGAATAAGTGAATAAGAATATTCAAGTATTATAATTGAAAGCCTTTCCGGAAACGGAGAGGATTTTTTACTAATACAAACTTAGGTTGGTATTAGTAAAAAATCATTAGTACAAATCCAATAATTTGAAAAGTGGAGCAATGTGCTTAGTACGTTTGTCGTCCAAACGAAAAGTGGAGCAATGTGTTCAGTACGTTTGTCGTCTAAACGAAAAGTGGAGCAATGTCACCATGTCGTTCAAACAGAAGATAAAAAATTTATATTTTATATTTGGGTAATCGAGAAACGAAGTTCAGCGAAGCTAATTCCGATTCATTTAAGTAAAATGGAGATTCGGAAATCTTGACACCCCAAGAATATGCAACCTGAAGGACTTAAGCAGTAAACGAAAAACTGTTTCATCTATACAGGGTGTTTGTTTCTGCATAGTTTCTCTTATGTGGTGAATTGGGTTTAGTTGTCACAGCTTTAAGCCCTGAGAAGTAACTGTTTCTAATAAAAAGAGGAATTCGTCATTTTGATTGAAGTTTTCCTCTTTTTGTTTATTTCAAATTAATAATATTATTCGTACTCCTGCACAATCACCCCTGCCATTCTTAACATCGATGTGTGTGCATCAATAAAATAATAAATAGCCTCTAAACGACGTTGAGAAGCATTTAAATAAATAGTTTGTACATCGCGGAAATTGAAGGAGTTTATTGCTCCGGCATCAAATTTTTCCTGAGAGATTTGCAGATTTAGTTTTGCCGCTTTCATATTTTCATCGGCAATATCAAGCAACTCTTTTCGCACCAAATAAAACTCGTATAATTTCGAAAGGCTGTTGTTTAAATCGTGTTTCATGTCATCGATTTTTACCAACCCCACTTCTTCGTCTATTTGTGCAATTTGGCTTGCTCGTTTGCGATTTCCACCGCTAAAAAGATTATAACTTAAAGTGAAATTTCCGTAGAAGTTTGCTGAGTTATTCCATGTTTCGCCACGGTCTGCAAAGTTGTTGCGAGTAGAGTTTGCTGTTGCTCCGCCCCTAAAATCGATAGTAGGAGAAAAATTGCTTTTTGCAGCGGCAATCGCATTTTCTAACAAACGCTGGTTTACGTATTGATTTTGCAAACCTTTATTATTTGACGTCATTTGTGCTTGCAAATCTGCTAAAGCGTATTCCACTGGAATCGCCTCAAAATTGTCAGTCAAATTATAGTTTGTCTCGCTGTTATCGGCCATTAAATAACTAAGGTCGCGCAAGCTGTTTTTGTAATTTACCTCTTGTAAAAGATATCCGGTACGGTCCGACAAATAAGCATTTTGAGCTTGAAGCACTTCGTAGGTAACCGCTGCTCCATACTCTTTTCTACTTTCCGCTTGTTTAAACCGGTCTTCAGAAAGCGACATAACTTCGTTGTACGTATTTAACTTTTCTTTTTGAAGTAACACATCGTAATATGCCAAAACCACAGATTGAATTGTTCCTTCAACCATAATTGCAGTATTCTGTTTCGAAAGTTGCTCCAATTCCTCAAATCGCTGTTTGTTAATTCGTACTGAATATCCATCGAAAAGAGTCCAGTTTAACGAAGCTCCGGCCGAAAAACGGTTGCTAACAAAATTTTCGTTGTTGTTTACATTGGCAGAATTGTCGGCACCACCCAAAAGATTAATGTACGGATACCTTCCTGCAGTTCCCCAGTCGTTTGTAATTTCTGCAATGCGTTGGTTTTGCTTAACAATTCTTATGTCGTAATTATTTTCCAGTGCAATTGTAATTGCATTTGTTAACGAAAGTGGTTCTTGTGCTTGAACAAACAAACCACTTAATATGAATAGTATAAATATTTGTAATGTCTTCATGTTTTTATTCGTAATCATGTGAGTGATCGGTATTATCTATTTTTCTTTGGGCATGCCTCCAGGCAATTTCCACTTCTTCTCGTTCAAATTTTCTACCGTGCCACAACTCTCTAATTACTTTTCTGAAATCGTTAAGTACAAGTATAAGTGCCGGGAAGAAAAGTAAAATAAACATAGTTCCGAAAGCTACACCGTAAACCAATGAAATTGCCATTGGAATTAGGAATTGAGCCTGGAAACTTTTTTCCAGAATAAGTGGAAACAATCCGAATGAAGTGGTTAATGTGGTTAAAATTATTGGACGCAATCTCGATTTTCCTGCTGCTATAATCGACTCTTTCACTTTTCCCCCTTGTTCAATTAACAGATTATATTTTGCTAAAAATACTACCGCATCGTTTACAATAACCCCGGTAAGAGCAACAATTCCCCACAAACTCAATATCGACAATGGTTTTCCATGAATTCCGTGTCCCCAAATAGAACCTAAAATTGAAATCGGAATCATTATCAGAATTAGCATGGGTTGTTCAAATGATTTAAAGTTAATCATCAGAATAAAAATGATACCCAGAAATGCCAGAGGGAAAAGTACCATTAAATCATCCATGTTTCGCTGGCTCTCTTTTTGTTGCCCTTGAAATTCAACTGTAATTCCTGGATACAACAGGTTTAATTCCGGAATAATTTCCATTTTAATCTGGGTTAAAACATCAGTAACCGATGCATCAGGGTCGATCATATCGGCATCTACACGCATTTCGCGTTTGCTGTTAAACCGTTGGATGTTTACCGGTCCGCGTTTCATTTCGTAGTCAACCAATTCGGTAAGAGGATAAACACCTTGTGGCGTTTGTATTTTCATCTTTTCCATTTGTCCCAGACGTTCCCGGCCTTCGGCAGGGTAACGAACCCAAATCCGCAGTTCATCGCGTCCTTCCTGCAATCGTTGTGCTTGTCCACCATAGAAAGCTTGTCGAACCTGATTGGCAATAGAAGACTCGGTGAAACCAAGCATATAAGCTTTTGGTTTTAATTTTAATAGAATCTCTTGTTTTCCGAGTGAATTTGTATTTACAACATCTTTCAACTGAGATAATTCTTGTAGTTTTCCAAAAAGAAAATTGCGTCCCAGTTCTAACTCTTCAATGTTTCTGGCAAGTAATCCAATGGAAACCGGATTGCCAAAACGCCTTCGCGATGCACCGATGGTAAATTTTTCAGCTTCAGGGATTGTTCCTGTTTTTTGTCTTATTTTCTGAATAATCTCGAAAGAACTAATTCCTGTTTCTTCAGAATTACGGGGTGAAACTCCAACACTTCCAGTGTGTGCACCACTTTCGCTTCTTCCAAATCCGGAGCCCAGTTGGATGGTGCTATTTTCAATAATATCCAGCGAATCGTTGTATTCCTCTTTTAATTCTTCGTTTACAACCCAGACAATACTATCGAACCGTTCTAGATATGCCATGGTTTGCCTTTCGCCCGAACCCGGAGTAAATGCAATGTTTATATCGAACGAATCGAATTCCATTCTTGGGAAGAAGGTGGTTTTAATTAATTGTCCTCCAATTAATCCACCGGTAATTACCATCATTGCAACCGGAATCCCAATTACAATGTATCGCCATTTTATTATCAGTTTTAAAACACGGTCATAAGCATAATCGCGCAGCCAGGTGAAAAAACGTTCCGTATATTTCCGAATTCCTTTGTCTTTGGCTTTAAGCACTTTTCGGTTTAATACATGCTTATTTCCAAGGTGAGCAGGCTATACAAAAAATGCTTCGAAAAGAGAAAAGGCAAGGCTTAATATAACAATTATTGCCATTTCGTACATCATCTCCATTCGGCCGGTGATAAAAATAAGAGGAGAGAAGGCAAGAATTGTGGTAGCAACAGAAGTGACAACTGCAGGAATTACTTCAACAGTTCCGTCAACAGCTGCGCGCATTGGACTCTTCCCTCGTTCGAAATGCTGGAATATATTTTCCCCGATTACAATTCCATCGTCGACAAGAATTCCAATTACCAGTATCATTCCAAACAACGACATTAAATTGATGGTAACTCCCATCATGTTTGCCACAATAAACATAGCAAGGAAGGATGCCGGAATTCCCCAGGCTACCCACAACGATAATCGCGTGCTTAGCATTAATCCAAGAATTAATATCACAAGAATTAATCCTTGCCCGCCATTTCTGTATAATAATTCAAGGCGACTGCCCAGAATTTCTAAATACGAACGTGTGATTTCTAATTTGATACCAGGATTCTTTTTATTGAAATCTACAACATATTCTTTAATATATTTATCAATTACTGTGAGGTCTTCGCTTATTAATTTTGAAACTGACAAACTGATTAAAGGCTTCCCTTTTTCAAGTGTTTTATTTGGTGTATCGGAAAATTTCTTTTTCACTAGTGCAATGTCGCGGATGCGTATAACACTTCCATCCGTATTTGCACGAAGAATAATATCTCCGATTTTATTGGGATCTGCACTTCGCGAACGGAGCCGGATAAGCATTTCCTCTTCCAATGAACGGATTTGCCCGCCTGAAACATCGCGGTTGTTTTGCGAGATGGCATTTTGTAATTCAGTGAAAGTGATTCCGTAGCGCAATAAATCTTCTTCATTTGCTTCCACCGAAATTTCAAGTGGCGGATATCCTGAAAGAGAAACCTGACTTATGACACCCGATGCCAAAAAATCCTCCTCAATTCTTTGTCCGTATCCTTTTAAAGTGAGTAAGTCGACATCGCCGGTTACAAGCAATCGCATTGCAGGCGATGTAGTACGCGACTTAAAAACAAGTGGGCGCTCAGCTGCTGAAGGGAATGATGAAATTCCATCAACCGCATTTTTAACTTCAATAAGTGCTTCGTCAATATCGTAGCCAGGAATAATTTCAATAGTAACCCGGGAACTGTTTTCCGATGAAGTAGAGGTAATTTCATATATTCCGGGAATCGCGCGAACCGCTTCTTCAATTCTCGATGTAACACCTTCTTCCATTTCAACAGGAGAGGCACCGGGATACGAAACACTTACATATAACATTCTGGAAGGGCGCTCCGGGAAAAAGGACTTCTTCATGGTGTACATGCTTAGTCCACCCACTATCAATAAAAAAACGATTGTCAGGTTTGCATAAAATGGAAACCTGACAAATAATTCAACTATCCGTTTCATGCTTTCTCTTTTTCTTTAGATTCTGGTTTTCCTTGACCTGGCTTTTTGCCTCCCTTTTTTGGACCTGATTTGGGTTCCTCTTCTCCAACAATTCCAACCGGACTATTTTCCTGAACATTAATCAGTGGTTCAACAACAATTTTCATCCCTTCTTCCAGACCGCTAAAAATTAAAGTAGTTTCGTTCGTTTTTACAATGTCGATTACTTGTTTCTTCAAGCGCCCATCGATAACTGCAAATACTTCGTTCGAATTAAAAACCGCGCTTCGCGGAATTTCCATTGCGGATGGAATTATCTGTCCGGGAAATACTACTACCTTGTATTCTCCGGTCAGTAATTCATCTATTGATGAATTTTGAACTTTTACAAAAATGCTTCGTGACTGGTAGTCAGGATCAATGAAATTTGCTTTTCGCACAACAACTCCGGGTTGAACCGTAACTCTGTTTTTGGAATAAACCTGAACTTTATCTCCAATTTTTATCCATTTACTTTGTTCGTTTGGCACTGGTACTTCAACTTCCAATTGGTCGGTACGAATCATCTTAGCAATTTGACCTCCTGTATTTACATATCCACCAACTTCGAAATTTACCTGAGTAAAAGTTCCGTTAAACGGCGCATAAAGCGAATGTCTGCTCAATCTTTTTTCATCTTGTTGAATTCCGTAAAATTCGCTTAAAACATTACGGCTTGCGAGGAATATTTTTAACTTTTCATTCCGAATTACCGGTAGTTCAGGCAGTTCTTCATCCATGTTAATTGCTCTAAAAAACATTTCGTAAGCTTCCAGCTGTTCAGGAAAGTCAACTTTAATATCCGGAAGAATAGTAGTAATAACGGTTAAAAACCGACTTTTTCTTGCTTTCAATGCGAGCTCAACCTCGTCTTTGTAAATCTCGGCAATTAACTGACCTTTTTTAAATGATGTTCCTTTTCGTAAAGAAATAGAACCTTTTTCAATTTTTCCTGAAGCTTCAGCAATTAAAGTAACTTCGTTACTCGATACAACATGTCCTCCTTCACCTACTACCGACGAAATAATATCTATGTATTTTACCGATTCTGCTTTTACAAAGCGTTTTAATTCCATTTCCGGTTTAATTTGAGGTTCCGGTTTCAATGAAACAAATAACATGGAAAGTGCTGCTGAACCACCCAATAATATTATTAGTGCAACAATAATAAATGTAATTTTTCTCCAACTCATCGCTTTTATTTTTTTTTTTTCTATTTTTTTTTATTAATCTTTTCTTTCTGTTCTGTAACCAAATAACAAAATGAATGCTGATTGGTTGCAAATAGAGTAGCATGCAAAAATCAATAAATATTTATAACAATAAACATATTCTTAAGTTTTGTGCCTGAAAATTAAGATTAGCTACTTTCAAATATCTATTACAAGACTTCGAAAGAGGGATAAGGTTTAAATAGGGTAAAAATATTTTGTTGAATGGGAAAAGATGGTTCAAAGTTTAAGTTTGACTTTTTTTTAATATTAAGTTTATTGGAATAGCTCATCTCATAATTATTGTCTTACTTTTTAAATTCAATGTAACTCTCCAGCAATGTGTTTTTTACATTGGAATAAATTATCATTGTTGTTTCATGTGTTAGCTTAAAAGAAATGCTAACTTTGCCGCTCATTTAAAAAATGCTTATTTAATGCAAGTGCTTGAATTTGACACGGTTGTAATTGGTAGTGGGCTGGCTGGGTTAACTACTGCTTTATATGCTTCGCAGTTTGGAAAAGTTGCCATTATTACCAAATCAGGCTTAGATATTAGTAATTCGTATAATGCACAGGGTGGAATTGCCGCAGCTATTGGAGAAGGAGATTCCGTAGAATCACACTTGTTCGATTCTATGCTTGCTGGGCGTGGACTGTGTGACGAGGAGGCCATGAAGGTTTTGGTAAACGAAGGCATAGCTTGTGTTCTGGACCTTATAAAAATGGGAATGCCTTTTGACGGCAATGATGGTGAAATTATTCTTGGACTTGAGGGTGGACATAGCAAACGCAGAATTCTGCACGCAGAAGGCGATGCAACGGGTAAGGTGTTAACTCGTTTTATGCTGGAAAGGATTAAGGCGAAAGAGAATATTCAGGCATTTGAGAATACAACAGTTGTTGATTTACTTATTACAAACAACATTTGCAATGGTGTTAAAGCTCTTGAATTCAGAACGCAAAAGAATCTGATTTTCAAAGCCAATGCAGTTGTTATTGCAACCGGAGGATTAGCGCGTATTTATTCACGAACAACAAATCCACATACAGCAACTGGAGATGGTTATGCCTTAGGATTTCAAGCGGGAGCTCAATTGGCCGATATGGAATTTATTCAATTTCACCCAACCGCGCTGCATTTGGATGATAAAGATGCTTTTTTGATTTCGGAAGCTGTGCGTGGCGAAGGTGCTTATTTAATTAACGAAAACGGCGAACGGTTTATGTCTAAAATACACGAGCTTGCTGAGCTTGCTCCTCGGGATGTGGTTTCGTTTGCTATTTTCAAAGAAATTCAAAAATCAAAATCAGAGCACGTATTTTTAAGCTTAAGGCATTTAGATAGTTCAAAAATAAAACAACGGTTTTCGCATATATACAGTAAGCTGAAAGAGTTTGGTCTCGATCTTACAAAAGACAATATTCCGGTTGCTCCTGCTGCTCATTATACGGTTGGCGGAATAAAAACTGATTTGCACGGTCATACAAGTGTTGAAAATCTTTTTGCCGCTGGCGAAGTTGCTTCAACCGGTGTTATGGGAGCAAATAGAATTGCAAGCAATTCGCTGCTCGAATGCCTGGTTTTTGGGAAAAGAACGGGTATTGCTGCAGGGAATATTCGACCGAAAGCAAAAATTGATTTCGACGATACAATCTTTAAACTTGATACCGAAAATGAAATGACATTTTTGGAGAAAAAAAATCAGATAGCCCTTATAATGAGTAACTTTGTTGGAATTGTTCGTAATAAAAAAGGCTTGGTTTATGCGATTAACGAAATCCAAAAAATTAGAGATGAATTTACGAACTGCACAAACAAATACAATTTGTGTAAAATTAATAATAACGCAGAAATTTGTTTGCTTATAGCAAGAGCTGCACTTGAAAGGGAAGAAAGCCGGGGAGGACATATTCGGGAAGATTTTAGAAACGAGAATCCTGACTTTAGAGTTCATTCAGTTCAGCAAAAAGGGAAAAACATTCAATTCGAACCCATTAGAAAGAAATAATCATGGATGAAAAAGTATTAAAATCGGCTGAAGTCTTATTTGACTTGGCTTATGCAGAAGATATTGGTGATGGAGATATAACCACAAATAATTTAATTCCTCCGGACACAAATAAAACAGCCATACTAGTGGCGAAGGAGAGTGGTGTTGTTGCCGGATTGCCTGTTGCCGAAATGGTTTTCAGAAGATTTGATAAAAATTTAA
Organism: Bacteroidota bacterium; assembly: GCA_013203755.1. Lineage (GTDB taxonomy): Bacteria > Bacteroidota > Bacteroidia > Bacteroidales > Prolixibacteraceae > Draconibacterium. Next base: position 9,689 of record JABMPI010000621.1, on the reverse strand, counting down.
AGTGGAACGTAAAATTACCCGACGGAAGTCGCGTAGAACCTGGAGATGTATTGGTTGAATTTACTGCTAATTACAGAGCTCTTTTAACGGGTGAACGTAAAGCACTCAATTTTTTGCAACGTTTGTCGGGGATTGCAACTTATGCCAATATGTGCATGAAAGAGATTGAAGGGCACAATGTTGAAATTCTTGACACTCGAAAAACGTTGCCAGGATACAGATATCTGGATAAGTACGCAGTTCGTATGGGGGGAGGATCTAATCATCGATTTGGATTGTATGATATGGTAATGATTAAAGATAATCACATTCAAATTGCCGGGGGAATAAAACCAGCGGTTGATGCTATTCGGAAAAAAATTCCAAAAAGTATAAAGATAGAGGTGGAAACCACAACAATAGAGCAGGTTAAGGAAGCTCTGGTAGCTGATGTTGACATCATCATGTTGGATAATATGAGTTCAAAATTGATGATGGAATGTGTTGGAATAATCAATAAAAGGACAAAGATTGAAGCTTCTGGAAATATGACAATTAAACGGATTCGCAAAGTAGCAGCAACCGGAGTGGATTATATCTCGATTGGTGCTTTAACTCATTCAGTAAAAGCGCTCGACATCAGTCAACGAATTATTGACTAAATGAATCTGACCATAGATATTGGAAATACCAGAACGAAATTTTCTGTTTTTAATCGTGGGGAAGTATTAATTACGGTGCCGGTTGATGAGTTTAAAGCAGAGTATATTTATGTTTTAAAGAACGAACATCCGGATTTGAATAGAGTAATACTTTCGGCGACAAAAGATTATTCGCAGGAACTTAAAAAAGCGCTTCAACAAAATTTCGATCAATTTATTGAGTTAGATAGTGGAACACCGTTGCCAATTGAAAATTGCTATAAAACTAAAGATACTTTGGGCAAGGATCGCATAGCTGCTGTAGTTGGAGCATTCGATATATATCCGGATACAAACATACTTGTAATTGATGCAGGTACTGCAATTACTTATGATATAATAACCGATAAACATAAGTATTTGGGAGGTAATATTTCACCGGGTATCGACATGAGATTTAAGGCTCTAAATCAATTTACAGATAAATTGCCTTTGGTAAATCAGCAAGAATACAATAAACTATATGGAACAACAACCGAAAATGCAATTCGTGCCGGGGTTCAAAATGGAGTTGTATTTGAGGTAGATAAGGCAATTGACACATTTAAGGAATTTTATAAAAATTTAAAAGTTATTATTACTGGGGGCAATGCAGAATTCTTTGATAAGAAATTAAAAAATTCTTTCTTTGTACACTTTAATTTAATAGCCTTAGGTTTAAACCGCATATTAGAATATAATGGGGAGAAATAGTAGAGTAAGTTTTTTATTGGCGTTGATAATGTTTCCAACATTATTATTCGCGCAATTTAATAATAATACATCATCGCCGTATTCCAGGTTTGGAATGGGAGAACTCAGTCCAAACAGTTTCGGAAGAAGTACTGCAATGGGAGGAGCTTCGTTGGCAAGTAGATATAATCTACAAATTAATGCATCAAACCCTGCCTCTTATACAGCGATTGATTCATTGTCTTTTTTATTCGAATTTGGTATCGACAGCAGGTTTTCGGATTTTAAAAATGATTTGGGAAGTACAAAAACAAACAATGCGAACTTTCAGTATTTTGCTATGAGTTTCCAGATTAATAATAAAATTGCAACTAGTATAGGACTTGTACCATTTTCGGATGTAGGATATTCGGTTGATGTTTTTGAGCATATCGACGATGAATACGTTGGTGATATTCTGAAAAAATATTATGGTGTAGGTACGGTTTCCAATGCATATATTGGATTAGCAGCTGAACCATTTAAAAATGTTTCAATTGGTGCCAATTTAAATTATTTATTCGGAAAACTTAATCGAAATGCAGAAGTATATTTCTTAAATTCAGCAGATTTCTATGGTGTTCAGCAGTTTGCTGACTTCCGGTTACGAGATTTTGGGTTAGATTTTGGAGTGCAGTGGACTGTACCAATTAAAAAAGACCAACATTTGGTTTTTGCTGCTGTATTAGAAAACAAACCTGAATACACTACCGTATTTTCGGATATTACAAAAAAGAATTTAACCGTAGGTAATGTCTCCGATCAGGATACTCTATTTTCTGCTGGAAACGACAAAGGCTCCATTAAATTACCACTAACTATTGGTGGTGGAATATCCTATGTAAAAGACAATTCCTTAGAAATTAATGTAGATTATTTTCGTCAATCTTGGTCTGGTGCAAAATTTAATGATTCAAAAAGCTCTTTTTTGACAGATTTAAATAAATTTGCGGTTGGTGCCGAATGGATTCCGAATAAGTTCTCAATTAGAAGTTATCTAAGTAGGATTGCTTACAGAGCTGGAATGAGGTACGAAGAGAGTTATTTATTATTGAATGATCAGCAAATAAATGATTTTGGCATAAGTTTTGGTGTAGGGTTACCTGTTTATCGTTCTAGAACAACAATTAATGTTGCTGCGGAGATTGGTAGGAAAGGAACCAAAAATAATGGATTGGTTCTTGAAAATTACGCCAAATTAAATTTAAGTTTAAGCCTGCATGATGTATGGTTTATAAAAAGAAGATTCGACTAAAACTAAAACAATAAAAAATAAATTTTATGAAAGCTTTTTTACGCATATCACTTTTAATCGCCTCTGTTTTTATGGTAGCTGTTACTGCTGCCATGGCACAAAGAGTTATTAAAGGTACCGTTTACATGGATGGAGAACTAGCCGCTGGTGTAACTGTTGAAGCACACAAAGGTGGATTAATGATGACCAGTTTTGATGGTTTATATGAGGTAGAAGCCGATGCTAAAACTAAATGGATAAAATTCACTTTTATTGGTGAAGATAAGAAATTAGTTATTGAAGGTAAATCGGGTAATGTATTTGATTATGCTTTTACTGGTGAAATACCAAGTGGGGAAGCTGAAGTTACAAGTAGTGATGTAAATCTTCAATCTGCTGCAGATTTACTAGAGAATAATGATTTTAAAATAGAATACTCTTTATACACCGAGTTTTATAAACAGAAGAATTACAAGTCTGCAAAACCACACTGGGATAATCTATTTAATAAATATCCAAAATCTACACCAAACCTTTATATACAAGGTGCAAAAATTTACGAGAGTTTTCTTGATAGTGCAACCAGCGATGTAGAAAGAGATAAAATTCTTGAGAAATACATGAAGATGTATGATCAAAGGATAAAATATTTTGGACAAAAGGGATTTGTTTTAGGACGTAAAGGTACTGCCTGGTTGGAATATAAATTGCACGAAACCAGAGAGAATTCAGCCGAAGGAGAGGCTCTAAAAAACATTTACAAAAAAGGTTACGAATGGGTTAGCGAGTCGATAAAAGAACAAGGAGGCGAAACGGAACCACCTGTTTTAGTATTATACATGCAAACAACAATTGCTCTTTTTAAATTGGGTGAACTTCCAAAAGAAACTGTAGTGTTAAATTACGAGAAGAGTATGGAGATTTCGAATGCGATAATTTCTAAAAATGCAGATCCGGTTATGACTGAACAAACAAAAGATATAATTCAGCCATTTATTGAGAACGTTTTTGGAAAATCCGGAGCAGCAGATTGCGATGCTTTGGTAAATATTTTCACTCCTCAGTTTGAGAAAAATGGTAACGACATTGAGTTCATAAAAGGTATGCTTCGTAAATTGCGAAGAGCAAAATGCGACGAGAGTTCATTATACAAAAATGCAACAGAAAGATTGTATGAGTTAGAGCCATCGGCCGAAGCTGCTTTTAATATGGCACACAGATATTTGAAATTAGAGGATTTTGATAAAGCAAAAGGGTACTATAAACAAGCGATGGACCAAGAAACCGATCAGGAATTGCTTTCCACTTATTATTACGAATATGGATATTTTATTTATGCCAAAGAAAGTGCCTTTTCAGAGGCTCGTGATTATGCAAGAAAAGCCTTGAGTATTAATGCTGATTTTTGTGAAGCTAATTTGTTAATTGGTGATATTTATGTTGCTGCAAGTCAGAAATTTGAGGGTGACGATTTTGAAAAATCAGCAATATTTTGGTTGGCCACCGATTATTTTAACAAAGCTCGCAGAGGTGAAGATTGTTCAATTGATGCAGCAAGTAAAATTTCAACTTATAAAAAGTATTTTCCTAAAAAAGAGGAAGGTTTTATGCGCGATGTAAAAGATGGTGCTTCCTATAAAATTGGAGGTTGGATAAATGAAACAACAAAAGCAAGATTCTAACATATTTCGATATTTTAAAACTAATAGTATTGCAGCTCTTTTATTAGGGGCTGCAATATTTTTCTATAGCTGCGAGAACGATATAGAAAAAATAAAAGCTTTTAGCTCCCCCGAAAACTTACCCATACTTGAGGCACTAAACTTCGAGACACTATTTACCGATTCAGGCCAAGTTCGATTCTACTTAAAAACTCCCAAATTGCTACGTTTCGAAAATGGTGGCTTAGAATATCTTGAATTTCCGGAAGGAATGGAATTGGTGAAATACGATGCCAATAAAAATATAGTATCAAGTCTTACGGCCGATTATGCCAAACAGTTTATAAAAGAAGAAAAGTGGGAGGCTAAAAATAATGTTGTGGCAACCAATGAAAAGGGTGATACATTAAAAACTGAACACCTTATTTGGGAAGAAAAAACCGAGAAAATTTATACTGATGAATTTGTTAGGCTTATTCGACCCGATCAAACGTATACGGGAGTCGGATTTACATCTGACCAGGCATTGGAGAATTGGAGAATAAAAAATCTTAAAGGAAAGATGTTTTTAACTGTTGATAACGAAAGGGAAAGACCTGACAATTTAAAGCGTACTAATACACCGGTAGAAGAGAAAATTAATAAACCACTTAACAGGCCGCTCCAATTCAATAAATAGAAACCAGGCATGAATCTGTTTATTCTAATTATTATAACGGTACTTCTTTCAGCATTCTTTTCTGGGATGGAAATTGCCTTTGTTTCTGCCAATAAACTGCGCTTGGAACTAGACAAACAATCGGAGCCGTTTAGTTCAAAAATATTAAAATTTGCAACCGCCGACGCGGGCAAATACATTGCCACAATGTTGGTGGGGAACAACATTGCATTGGTAATTTATGGAATTGCTTTTGCTACTTTAATGGAGCCCTTTTTACAAGTCTATTTTCAATCCGAATTTGTTATTCTTCTATTGCAAACAGTAGCTTCAACTATTATAATTTTATTGTTCTCAGAGTTTCTTCCTAAAACACTTTTTAGAATTTCACCAAATGTATTGTTGAATATATTTTCTATTCCACTGGCTCTTTTTTACATTGTTTTTTATCCAATAACCAAATTTACAGTGGGCATTACCAATGTGTTTTTAAAAAGAATTCTAAAAACAGATGTAGCAGCAAGCAATAAAAATCCTGTTTTTAGTCGAATAGATTTAGATGAATTTGTAAATGAACCAGTTTCAGTGGGTTTTGAAAAAAAGGAAATGCTGGAAACGGAAGTAAAACTTTTTAAAAACGCACTCGATTTTTCTAAAGTAAAGTTGAGGGAGATTATGGTTCCTCGTACCGAGATTGAGATGCTAGACATTAACTCCTCAATTGCTGAGCTTCGGTTGAAATTTGTGGAAACCGGATATTCACGTATTTTGTTTTATAATGAAAACATTGATAATATAATTGGTTACGTACATTCTTTTGTAATATTTCAGAATCCGGAAACCATAAAACCGTATCTTAAAAATGTACTGATTGTTCCGGAAACTATGCCAGCCAATAAGTTGTTGAGTACTTTTATTCAAGAGCATCGGAGTATTGCAATTGTAGTGGATGAGTTTGGAGGTACTTCAGGAATGGTTACAAGTGAGGATATTCTGGAGGAAATATTTGGTGAAATTGAAGACGAACACGATACTAAAGATATTATAGAAAAGAAAATTAGTGATACCGAGTTTATTTTTTCTGGTCGTTCAGAAATTGATTTAATTAATGAAAAGTATTTTTTAAATTTACCTGAAACTGATGAATTTGAGACTCTCGCCGGATTCATATTAAATTACCACGAAAGTATTCCTAAGATTAATTTACTTATAAAAATTGGGAAATTTCATTTCAAAATACTTAAAGCTACTAATACCAAAATCGAATTGGTAAAACTCACCCTTTCAGAGGAGTAATTACTCTTATTATTCAACTACTAAACAGTTTATTCCCAACAAGTTGTGTTAACTGTCAATGGCTTGTTAAAAAAATGACGATTTAGTAAGGAAAATACTTAAAATTGTTATCTTCGTAGCTCGAAATTTTTAAGTAAAATTTGCATTAAAATAACTGTTTATCAATGGCAACGTTAGAAAAGATTAGAACGAGAGCGGGATTGTTAGTAGCAATTGTAATCGGTATTTCATTAGCCGCATTTATCCTTGGAGATATGTTAAAAAGTGGCTCGTCAATGTTCAAGAGAAATCAAATGGAAATTGGTGAAATTGATGGAGAATCTGTACAATATCCTGATTTTCAGAAGCAATTAGAAGAATTGGGTGAGATATACAAGCAAAATACCCAAGAAACTCAATTAGACGAAAATAATTGGGTACAAGTGAGAGAGCAAACCTGGCAAAATTTTGTTCGCAAAATAGTAATGGGCGATGTGTACGAAGAATTGGGTATTGAAATTAGTTCTGATGAACTTTTCGATATGATTCAAGGTGCAAACCTTCATCCAATAATACAGCAACTTTTCCGTAATCAGGAAACCGGACAAGTGGATCGTAGCGCAGTGGTTCGTTTTTTAAAGAATTTAGAAAATGGTGTAGCGCCAGAGAACCGCGATTATTGGTTGTATTTAGAAAATCAAATTGTGGAAGATCGGGTACAAAGCAAATATTCCAATATGGTTGGAAAAGGTTTGTATGTTACTGGCGACGAGGCACATAAAAGTGTTGTTGCGAAAAGCAAAAAAGTGAATTTCGACTATGTTTCATTAAGTCACAGTTCAATTGCCGATAGTCAGGTGGTTGTTACAGAAAAAGATTTGAAAGCATATTTCGACGCACATCAAGATAATTATAAGCAGGAGAAATTGCGCCAAATCCAATATATCTCGTATACTGTTACTCCATCGGCAGCCGATTTTACTGAAGGTGAAAACTGGATTAACGATATAAAGGCTGATTTTGGTGAAGCAACAGATAATATTCAGTTTATAAATTCAAACTCCGATGAAAGTTTTGTTGGTGTATGGAGTAAAAAAGCAGATCTTCCTGAAAACATTGGGAATTGGGTTTTTGACGAAAATGCAGAAGTAAATGCTGTATTTGAGCCTTATTTCGAAAATGAAACTTATACCTTGGCAAAACTTAATGCCATAGAAATGATGCCGGATTCTGTTGAAGCAAGGCATATTTTGTTGGCTGTAACTACTCAGCAAGAAGTAGTTTTTAAGCAAGCTTTAGCAGACAGCTTAAAAACAATGATTGAAAATGGTAGCGATTTTGCTGCCTTGGCTATGCAGTATTCTACCGACCAGGGTAGTGCAATTGCGGGGGGCGATTTAGGTTGGTTTAAACGTGGGCAAATGGTAAAACCATTTGAAGATGCTGCTTTTAGTAATGCTAAAAACGAAGTTACTGTTGTTGCATCTCAGTTTGGAATTCATATAATTCAAACGACAAAACGTGGAGTAGAAACAAAACAAGTACAAATTGCTAATTTGGTTCGTAAAGTTGAACCAAGTACGCAAACCTATCAAGATATTTATGCACTGGCAAGTAAGTTTGCAGGTGAAAATTCAACAAGAGAAAATTTTGAAGCTGCGGTTGCAGAACAAAAATTGAGCAAACGTGTTGCTTCGGTTCGCGAAAACGATCGCGAGATTATTGGCTTGGAAAATTCAAGAGAATTGATTAGAGCAGCTTATTCTGCCGAAGAGGGAGATATTATTATTAGCTCTCAGGAATCACCGATTTTTGAGTTGGGAGATAATTTTGTAGTTGCTGTATTAACAGAAGTTACGGAAGAGGGCGTTGCAACTTTGGCTGATGTTAAAGCAAGAGTTGAATTAAGCGTTATTAAAGAGAAGAAAGCAGAATTGCTAATTGAAAAAGCAAATGCAGCCTTGGCAGGTAAAACAGACTTAACGGCAATTGCTACCGAGTTAGGTTCTACTGTAAAAAATGCAGCAGGCATAGATTTTAATGCATTCTCAATTCCTGGATTAGGTCTGGAACCGGCAGTTGTGGGAACTGTAACAAATCTTGATGTTGATAAAATTTCGGAAGCTGTAGCAGGTAATAATGGTGTGTACATTGTTAAAGTTACTTCTATAGATGAAGGAACTCAGGAAGATGTTGCAAACGAGCAAGTACGTTTAGCACAGAGTTTAAGTTTTCGTGCTAACTCACAAGCTTTCGAAGCGCATCGCAGTTCTGTTGAAATTGTAGATAAAAGAGCTAAATTCTATTAGTAGATAGTTCTTTTAAAATATAATAAAAACCGTTTTCTGAAAAGAGAACGGTTTTTTTGTTTTTAAAGATTTGGGTTGAGTATATTCTTACTTATTTTGAAAAGTTATTTTGATTTACTTCTCCATTAAATCTGAATCGTAATCTGTTTTGTTTACCCAACCTGCAGGAACCTTTTCTCCGCCAATATAGCGGTTGTAATAATTCTGAACGGCACCAGTGTAGGGGTAATTGTCAAAAATATCGCCGTTGCCAAGAATCCGAGGATCGCCTTGCTCTGTAAGTTTTGCAATCATTTCTTTTTCCATCGCCGATTTTTGGTTCGCAAATGCCGGATCCGCAGCAAGATTATTCATACAAAACGGGTCTTTTTCAATGTTGTACAATTCTTCGGAAACACGCTTGCCAAAGTTGAGCTGCCAATATTCCATTATCCCTTTTTTTCTGCGGGTATCTAAAATGTACGTTTTTGTTGGGCTGCCATCACAATTTAGGTAACCGGTTTCCGGGTTTCCTTTGGGCCAGCGCTCGGGTTTAAAATTACGGATATAAAGGAATCCTTGATTTATGATTCCTCGAACCGGGTATCCCTGATCGTCAGGTCGGCCAACATCGTGGCGTTCCTTTCCAACCAAAACAAAATCGCGTTCGGGAATTACATACCCTTCTTTTTCAGAATTAAAAATCTCGGTTAAACTTGTTCCGGTAATTGGTTGCATTCCTGTTTTTTTAACTGATAATCCTGCAACATCGAGGTAAGTTGGTGTGAAATCAATAAAATTCACAAAGTCGTCGACAACTCGTCCCGGATTTTTAATTCCGTTGGGCCACATTATTGCCAGTGGCAAGTGATTTGAATACTCATAAACCTGCCCTTTAATTCGTGGGAATGGCATTCCATTGTCAGCAGTTACAATAACAATTGTATTTTCAAGCTCCCCAATTTCCTCAAGTTTCTTTAACATTTTTTGAAGATGACTGTCAAAATATTCAATTTCAAAAGCATAATCAAGCATATCTTTCCTTATTGTATCAACATCGGGCCAAAATGCGGGAACTTCATCAATATCTCCAATATTTTTCCCGCCTTTTTTTATGCCTGCTTCAAACTCATATGCTCTGTGTGGCTCAGTGCTTCCATACCAGAAACAGAAGGGTTTTCC